>JBGAWZ010000071.1:0-7200 GCA_044227335.1 Candidatus Zixiibacteriota bacterium
AGAAGATGATCAAGCTGATCACGCCGATGGTGGTCGGGTTGTCGGCCTCACGGGTGAATATATTGGTTAGCACTTTGCTGGCCTCGTTTATGGCCGAGGGTGCGATCTCGTATCTGAATTATTCATATCGACTGATGCATTTTCCGCTGGGTGTATTTGCAGTGGCCCTCGGAACTGTGGCTCTCACACGGGCCAGCGAGCAGGTTGCCCTCAATGATATGGAGGGATTAGCCAGAACATTTCTGGAGGCGTTCAATCTGAATATGCTCCTAATCATTCCGTCGGCGGTCTTTTTCATTTTCTACGCCGGCGACTTTGTCGGGCTGGCGTATCGGTACGGAAAGTTTTCGCAAATCGACACCGATAACACGGCGCTCTCACTGATCCACTATTCGTATGGATTGATCGGGTTTGCGGCGGTGCGAGTCATTGTGCCGGTCTATTATGCGCTGACCGATTCGAAATTGCCGATGAAGGCCTCGCTCATTTCAGTTGGGGCTAATATTGCGCTCTATTGGCCGCTGGTCAGACTTTTGGATTTCGCCGGTTTGGCGGCTGCGACTTCGGTGGCCGGGTTGATCAACGCCGGATTGCTTCTGTGGTTTTTGCCGTCGCGCGGGGTGCCGGTGCCGTTTGGGCGGCTGGCGATGGATTTTGTAAAAATAACCCTGGCGGCGGTGATCGCGTTTGCTGTGGCGAAATTTCTCAGTTTTGATATCTGGCCGACCGGAACAGGGCTTGCAGGTCGACTGGTCAATTTGCTCGGTGGGCTTGCTGTGGCGGGAGCTATCTATGTCGTTTTGTGTCTATTGCTGAAAGTGAAAGAACTCGGGCGGCTGATGCGGCGCCTGACCGGTCGCGTCCAACGAGGATAACGAATGTGGCGTAAATTTCCAGCACTCCCATTGTTGATTGCAGTGGTGGTGGGAATTGTTCTGGCGGATTTCGTGCAGGGGTCGTCGTGGCTGTTTCTTTCAGTTGGCTTGGCGTGTGTAATAGGTGCGCTCGGACTAGTAGCGCGCGGAAAAAACGCAGGGGCTGTTGCGCTTTCGGTCATCGCGATTGGGGCATTGGCTGGTTTCCAGTATGTCATCAGGTGTGTTGAACGGGGGCCGCGCCACGTCGCCAATGTTGTTTCGTCGCGGCAAATCACGCACATATTCGGGGAAATCGCCGATTGGCCCGATTTGCGCACTGATCACACTGATTATGTCGTTGAAGTCGACTCGGTGGTGACCGACGGATTGCGTCGAGTGAGTGGTCGCATTTTGCTCAGAGTGACTGATACGACGACCGCACTGCAGAGAGGGGACCGTGTAGAGTTGTATGGACGGATATATCTTTCGGACGCGAGCGCCAGATCGCACAATGCGACAGTGCGGCGTATGGCCCTACGAGAAATTTGCGGGACCGTTTATCTTCCAACTCTGTTGAATGTGCGAGTCGACCGGCGGCCGTCGCTGGGTGTGTTTGCTACAGTCGACAAGATCAGGTCGTGGATTCTAAGCGTATTTGACGAAACGCTCTCGCCGCAAGCGGCGGCTCTGGCGGGCGGATTCTTGCTCGGTGAGACACGGCAGATTTCGCCGGAGGTCTACACCCTTTTCCGCGACAGCGGGACACTGCATGTGCTTGCGGTTTCCGGTTCAAACGTGGCACTTGTCCTATTGTTTGCCCTGCTGGTGCTACGGCCGTTCGGTATCAAGCAACCGTGGCGCGGTGCGGTTCTCCTTATGGTAGTGGCGCTGTTTGCGCTCCTGTCATATTCGCAACCGTCGGTGATACGGGCGTCGACTATGGCCGTGTTTATCATTGGGGCGGGGATGTTGGGCCGCGAGTACAATCTCAATCATGTCGTTTCACTCACCATTTTGGTGATTCTCTTCGCGGCGCCCTCGCAATTGTTCGATGTCGGATTTCAATTGTCGGCAGTGACAGCGTGGGGTCTGGTTTTGTTGGTCAAGCCGGTGTCGGATACGTTCAGTCGCTGGCACAATAGGTATTGGTACCGTTGGCTGGTCTTTCCAGCCATTGTGTCGGTGATCGCTCAGATTTGTTCGGCCCCGCTGATTGCGTATTACTTTGGTAAAGTCCCGATTGTATCGTTGCCGGCGAATTTGCTGGTGGTGCCGCTCACCTCGCTGACGGTCGTTTTATTGATGTGTATTTTGTCGGCGTATTTGATTCTGCCCATTCTGGGGCTCTTTTTGGGATCGCTGGTTGATCCGGTGATGAAGTTCTTGATTGTCGCGTTGGAATGGTTCCACCGTTGGGAGTGGACCTCGATTGATACCGGTAGACTTTCGCATCTTCCGACGGCCAAGATTTGGATCGGTGTCTATTTCGTAGTGGTTGTGCTCGCGATTTTTTCGCTGGTCCAAAAGCGAGCGCGTCGGTGGGCGGTGATTGTCGTCGTGCTGGCAATCAACGGCGTGCTCGCGACGGCGGTGGTTGCGCGCTATGACCGTTCGGCCGGTGTAAGTTTTTCCTCGCTTCCCGGCGGAATTATTGCACTGGTAGATCAGCCGGACGCGAAGGCGACCGATTTGATTATCGGATCAGGGAGAGTGCGAATCGACAACCTGGATTCGCGGCTGATCCAACCAGTACTCGAAATGAATCGAGTCAAAAAATTGCGACATGTCTTTGTGCTCACTTCCACATTCGACGTTATCGATGATCTAATCCGGGCGGCGCTGGCCAATCAATGCGAGAGCCTGTTTGTCGCCGAGGGGAACCGGGCCAGTTTTGAGGACTATCTGGTGTATCATCCAGAGGCGAATCCGCCGCCAATCAGGTATTTCGGGGGGGATCAGCCGGTGAAATCGCAAATCGGATACACTCTCGATGGCGACGGGATTTTGCTCCGGAGCGAGAGTCACTCATTTTTCTTCTGTTTCGGTTCCGAGGCCGTTGAGAAGATTTCAAAGAGTATGCCCGGTGGCGATCTTACCGTGGTGTTGGCGGGGCGGTGGAGTCCGCCCGCCGGCGAGTGGATCGCGTTGAAAGAGCAGGGGGTTACCCGGATTGTCTGTTCAAGAATTGAACAGTCGCGGGCCGAAGACGACGAATCCGGCCAGTCTGACGACGCCGATCTCGTCCTGCCGGAGTTTACCGTCGACCTCTATCGAACCGGCCCCTATCGTCTCCCGCTTTGATCCAGTATTGGCACGGGTTTCTTTTGTCGGCCGACGGCCGGTCCATTAAGAATTTCCCCCTATCGCCCGATAACAGAAACGAATAACTCGCGGTGGTACAAGTTGTGTCTTGAAACAGAACTAAGGGATATCGTATGAGTCTTTCGGGAAATCTGAAGACAGTGTCGTTTCCGGATATACTCCAGTTGCTCGCATCCGGGAAGAAATCCGGCATTTTGGAATGCCGGACAGCGACTCGCCAAAAGGAAGTGGCGTTCAAAGACGGGAATATTGTCTATGCCTCGTCGGTCAACAGCACCGAGGATCTACTGGGCAACCTCTTGCTGAAACGAGGGAAAATCTCCAAGACCGATCTGGAACGGGCAATCGCTCTGCACAAACAGACCGGCCGTCAGCTCGGCACGACGCTGATCGACATGAATCTTTTCGACAAGGACGAAGTCGGCCAGTGCTTGAAGATGCAGATCGAAGAAATAGTCTACAATCTGTTTTCCTGGCACGAGGGGGATTTCGTTTTCCACGAAGGATCACTTCCCAAAAACGCGCCGTTCCTGATTGAACTATCCACCATGAGTGTCATCATGGAAGGTACCCGCCGGATCGACGAGTGGCTTGAAATTCAGAAAGTACTGCCGCCTGATGACATGATGCTGGCGATTGCCAAGGCGCCCAAAGTCAATCGAGAGGAACTGACCATTTCAGTAGACGAATTTCGGATGCTGGCGCTTATCGACGGTCAGCGCGATTTGACCGATTTGATCGAGACGTCGCCAATGGGCGAGTTTGTTACTTGCCGCTCGCTCTATCGGTTGATTGTCAATAATCTGATCGAAGTAGTCGGTCGCCGTGAAGCTCCTGCCCCTCAGCCGGAAGACGAAGAGGGAATCTTGCTGGCGATGCTCTTTCACATGTACAACAAGTGCTTTTTCCAGATCCGCACACATGTCGAAGCCTATCTTGGTGAGAACAACACCCGCTTTGCCACTTTTGCGGCGCAGTATCGCAATGGACTTCTGAACTATTTCCCCGGATTTGAGCCGGGCGAATCGGCCGCGCCGACCCTTGATCGATTCCTGGCCGCGGTGAATCAACTGCCACAAGAAACAAGATTTTTCGCAGTGATGAACAGTCTGGACAAGATGTTGTCCGAGCAGTTGGTCTATGTCTATCAGTTGTTGGGTGACGGCCCGTATCGCGACGCGATGGCCCGGGTCAAGAAAGAAATCGCCGAACCGCTCCAGCTCCGTCGTGAGCTGGTCAAACGGTACGGCCTTGAAGATGCATTTTACACGACGCTCAAGCGCGCCGAAAAAGTTGTACGGATAGTAAGAGGATGAGAGCCATGAAATCGAAATTCGCCCTTGCCGCCGCGGTGACATCACTACTTGCGGCCAACGCCCAAGCCGAAGAGGTGGCGGTTATTGCCAACCCGCCAACCTTTTTTACGATCATCATTTTCGCCGCCGCCTGCGCCTGTATCGCTGTCTGTTTTCAGGTGCTGATGCTGGTGCGGGGGGGACAATTGAGCCGGAGCTGGCAGTTTTTCCTGGCCGGTTTCTGCGTGTTAGCAGTCAGCCAGCTTGGATTAATCCTCCACAACTTTGGCGTCATCTCCATGCCTGGCTGGCTTGTGCCCACCATGATGGTGGCGATGGCAGGAGTCTTCTTTTACGGTCTGTATGAGACCAAACGGATGCTGAGCTAGAGCGTAAATTAAGTTGACATAAGTGTAAGACCGGCATATCATTGCAAAGCCCGGAAACTTGCTGATTTGTAACCACTTATGTTAAATACTGTTATACAGGAACTTGCATGACGGCAGTAGTAGAGCTTGACGATCGGATCGAGAAGTGCCAGAGACTTCTGGACACTGATCCGAACTCCCAGATCTTTGCGGCGCTGGCTGAGGCGTATCGCAAAAGGGGGGAGTTGGACAAAGCGTTTCGGGTTTGCCAGAGCGGCCTGAAGGTGCATCCGTCGTATGCCTCGGCGCATGTGGTTATGGCCAAGATCAATTTGGATCGCGGACTGTACGACTGGGCCGAAGCCGAAATTCGCAAGGCGATGGAGATCGAAGGCACGACGCGGGTCACAGAGCTTTTGCTTGCTGAGGTGCAATTGTACCGGGGCGACTTTGAGTCTGCCACTCGATTGTTGAAGAAGCTGGCGGGGGCCGACCCGGGTAATGAGCATATTCTGAAACTGCTGGATATCGCCAAGAAAATTCCCGCCGAACAGGCCAAACTGGCGTCGTCGGCCAGTCGAGTGGTTGTCACGCCGACTGCCAATCTTCCGCAGACGCCTGTAGCGCTGATGACCGCAAAAGACATTCTGGAACAGGCGATGTCGATTCCGCACATGACGGGCGGGCTTTTTGTGAACAATGAGGGATTGGTCAGCGAGTCGGAGTGGAGTCTCAATCTCGATCCGACGGTGTGTAGCGCGACTTTATCTGAAGTTCATCACTTTCTCACCCAGGAGTTGGTGCGGGCTTCGTTTGGAAAAGTACAGACGCTCCTGATCGAAACCAGTGACCCTGTTTTCTATCTGATCCGGGTGGAGCGTGGGATGTTCATTTTCCAGGCGACCGCGGGTGTCAATCTTGGAACCCTGCGTATGCGCTTGTCGAGTTTGATGGAAAAGTACGATAACGGACGCTGAAAGGAAGACCATGGACTCACCGCAAAAAAAGATGTTATACCTCGCGGCCGGAAGTATTCTGGTGGTCGCGCTTGAGTTCTGGATGTTCCCCCGTCTGTTCGGGTTCAATCTCCTGCGGGTGTCCTGGCAGTATTTTGCCTATGAAGTCGTGTTTTACGGCTTTGCGGCGGTGGCATTGTTCGGCACGCGCAATCTTCTGTCGACGCTCAAAGTTATCGCGACCGCTTTTGGATATCGCATGATCTTAAGCTTGGTGTTCGCGGTTTTGCTTACCGCCATATTCTCAATGGACTTCGCGATCTCAATACAACTGGCGCTCTTCAGTTATCTGCCGGGGGCGGCTCTTCAGATCGCGCTGATCCCCGTCATTTGCTGGCCACTATTGAACGGTTATAAAGATCAACCCCGTCGCACGCGCGAGATGAATTACCGGGACAGGGAACCGGAGATTGTTTCTCCCGCGCCGCGTGCGCCGTTTCCCACTTCCACATTGCGCGAACGACCGGCGCAGGCCGAAACCGTTGCTCCTCGACACGACAATTATCACGCGGAGGCACAGCCAATGCCGATACGTACCCGGACCGAATCGAATTCTGTAACCGTTACCGGCGATCTCAACGGATTTGAACGCACGGTTCGTTATATCGCCGAGCATGGATCGGTGCTCTACGCCGCGGTGGTTGACCCGGAAGGGCTGCTACTGGCCAATTCCTGTCGTGGACGGATTGTCCCTGAGGATATGGCGCCGCTGGCGGTGATGTTCTTTGAATGGAACAAGAGTGTGTTGGACAAGGGGAAACTCGGTCCGGCGGAGAAAATAGATATCACGCTCAAAGATAAACGATTGATCCTTGGCCGGGTCGAGTCCTGGTGCCTGATGGTGTTTTCTGAGCGTCAGGCTGACGATCTATTAAACATCCGGATCAATCAGGGAATGGACATTCTGAGAAAATACACGGCGGAACGCAATATTTCGGGTCAGCAGACCCAGGCGGAGAAGGCATATGTATGAAGTGTTGAGCGAACTGAACAAGACTCCGGGAATTACCGGATCGATGGTGGTCGGAAACGACGGAATAGTGATCGCGTCGGATATCGGCACGACAATGGAAGGCGAAACAGTGGGCGCTCTGGCGGCGTCGATTACGACGACGATTCAAAAGTCACTGACCCGCTTGAACGCGCGTCCGCTTTCGCAGGTGACGATTGAAGCCGACGATGCCAAGCTGTTTTTCAGCGATGCCGGCATCGGCATTCTGGTGGTGACCACGGAAAAGCAGGTCAACATCGGATTGGTTCGTCTGGAAATAAAAAACGCCATCGGCCGCATTCGTGCGGCGTGCTGATTCGACACCCTTAGCGCAGGAAGAAGCCCATGGTA
>JBGAWZ010000072.1:0-7189 GCA_044227335.1 Candidatus Zixiibacteriota bacterium
TAGTCGCGTGATATGACGATACAAGGGCGCGTCGTTTTTATTTTTATCATCCTCCAAGAAAAGCGAGTCGCGATACCCCAAAGCGAAAAACAACTTGTAGCCGGAGGGAGTCCAGTTCAAATCCATGATGTCGGCATCGAGTTCGATCACTTTTCGTTCGGCTCCGCCGAATACCGGCATGAGATAGATGCCGGTCTTTTTGTCGCGAGTCGACACAAAGGCGATTTGAGCGCCATCGGGCGACCAGACCGGTTTGCCGTCCGCCCAGTTGCCGGTCGTGAATTGGCGAACTTCGCCGGACTTCAAATTTCTCACCCAAATATTGGTGTAGTACTTGTTTTCCTTGGCGTCGATCCGCTCGGCGGTCCAGGCAAGATGGGTTTCGTCGGGGGAAAGTGATATCGAAGTCAGGGCGTTAAATCTGAGCAAATCCGTGTCTTTGATCGGGCGACGCGTCGCTTTTTTAGCCATGAAGGCACACTCCTTGTTAGCTTCCTGTTTGTCTGTCCGCCAAGATACCGGCTATACTGTTCAGCCACAAGCGGTTTCAGGCGCGGATGAGAATCGACCCACTTTGCCGATATTGTCCTATAGAGCCGCAAATATTTTTTGCCTTTTGGCGCAAAACATCTATTTTAGCGGGAGCAATTGGGGTGGTGTGGTTGTTCGACCGCATGGACCCCGACTGCGCCCGTGCGGCGCACGCAACCCCTGAGGAGGTTTTGAGTTGGAAGTTCTCGCGTTAATCGACAAAGTCCGCAACTACTCCGGCAAACTGCCTACCCGCCCGAAACCGAATCAGGCGCTGGAAGGATTCTCCGGTCGGACCCCCAATGAATTAAAACAAATGTTGAAAATCATGCTCACCGCAAGGCGGGTGGAGCGTGAAGAAAAACTGCTCCTGCGCAAAGGATACAATCGCTTTTTCATCGGATGCGGCGGCAAGGAGCTGATGGATGTCTGTCTGGCGAGCAATCTGCGCTCCAGCGATCCGTTTTTCGGATACTACCGCAACAAGGCGTTTGATCTGTATCGCGGTTCGTCGCTGAAAGACAAAATGCTTGAAGCGATCGGTGATCCGCGTTCGCGCAACGGCGGCCAACAAATACCGGCTCACCCGGGATATCCTGATCTAGCCATTCTCCCGCAGGCCTCGCCGACCGGCGCTCACGCAATTGAAGCGGCCGGACTATCCGAAGCGGTCAAACACCCGACACCAATTTCGGCGGTCGCACCCATTCCGGGTGGCGCCTACCCGACCGATGCGATTACCCTCTGCTGTATCGGTGAAGGTTCGACTTCGGAATCTGAGTTTGCACGTGCAGTTTTTTACACTGTCTTTTACAAAACCCGCGCCATTTTTGCCATCTACAACTGTGGCTGGGCAATTTCGGTGTCGGTGCAGGAGCAGTTTCCCGAGGGAGACCCGACCACGCCATTTGAAGGATACAAACGATTCGGACTTAAGATTCTTCAGGTCGACGGAACCGATGTCAAAGACGCGCTTGCGAAGTGCGCTGAGGCGGCCGAATACACCCGCGCCGGCAACGGCCCGGTGCTGATGAATGTCAAAACGACTCGTGAGGGTTCGCACTCCGGATCGGACGACCAGTCGTTCTATATGGATCCGGTCGAAGCCGACTGGCATACCTACAATGACTGCATTTTGAAGACCTGCAACACGCTGATGGAAGCGGGCGTAGTGACGCCCAAAGAAATCGGCGACATGTGGGACGAACTCGACACCGAGATCACCAAAGAATCGCAGTGGGCGGTTTCGACTTTCCAGCCGAAAACCCGCGAGTTTATCGAAAGTCTGGTCTACACCTACAACTTTGAGGACGCACAGAAGACCTGGAAAAAATACCGCGATCACGCCAATGTCGACCGGGTAGCGAAGTTTAAAGAATATCACCAGAAGGGGTATTTCGCCACGCCTGAACTTCCGGAACATGCCGGTCCGATGACCATGCGGTTTGCAATCAACTATACCCTTTTTGAAATTTTCCAGATGACCGAAGACTGCATCACTTTCGGCGAAGATGTCGCCGATTTCTCCGGTCACATGATCGAAGAGAAAGAAAAGCAGTCCAAGCTCAAGGGCAAAGGCGGCGTCTTTCTGGTTACCAAAAATCTTCAGCGCGAGTTCGGCAACAGCCGTTGCTTTAACTCGCCGCTGGATGAGGCCGGTATTCTCGGCCGCGCCTCGGGCCATGCCTATCAGGGCCGCCGGATAATTCCTGAAATTCAATTCCTTGACTATATGTCACCGGCCTATCAAGTGCTAAAAGACAAAATCGCCACCACCTATCAACGGTCGGGCGGATTGTTTAAGATGCCGATGGTGATCCGCACCACCTACGGCGGGTACAAACAGGGGGCCGGCGCATTCTGGCATTCCGAGGGTAACCTTGGCACTTGGATGAATATTCCGGGCCTCCTTATCGCGGTTCCGTCAAACGCCTATGACGCCGCCGGACTTTTGAAAACCGCCTGGGCCAGCGACGACCCGGTGCTCTTTTGTGAGTCGGTCGCGCTTTATAATCGTCGTGACTGGGAAGGCGTACCGATCGAAGCGCAACTGCCCGGTATCGATGAGCTGATTCCTTTCGGTGTGGCGAAGGTTTATAACGAAGAACACTCCGATGTCGGTATTATCACCTACGGCGCCACTTTCCAGATGTGTCGCAAGGCGGCTGAGGTACTCCTTGAAAAGGGAATACATGTACGAGTGGTAGACCTACGCACGGTTAAGCCGATGGACGAAGAGTGCATCATTCGCACTGCCAAAGAGTGCGGCAAGGTGCTCGTCGTTACCGAGGACCGTTTCCACGGTGGCGCGGCCGCGACAATTGCGTCGATTATCACCGGTGGCGAAGGATTATTCAGTCTAGAAGCTCCTGTAAAACTGCTCACGGCTATCGACGCCCGTGTCGCGTATGGTGTTGACGGCGACGAGGCCTGTTTGCCGACGGTCGGCAAGATTGTCGCCGCGGTCGAGGACCTTCACGACCGTTACTAACCCGATAGCATTCTTGAGTTTTAGTGCCGCCGGTCTGTCAGTCAGGCCGGCGGTTTTGCATACGGCACGGGGTTTATTCAGCGACATGAGCTATCAAAATAAGTTGCTGACCTTTAATCTCAACGGTATCTTTAGCTGTCTATTACTCGACACTAAACAAGTCGAAAGGGTACGATCACTTGCTGTATTGTGATTATCGCCCAAACTCGTAGGAGGAAGTCTCATGAAAAAAGTATTCCTGCCGCTCGCCACAATGCTGTTACTGCTGGCAATCGGATGTTCGGAACAGAAGTCGACCACCCCGGACACAACTTCAGAAGTGACCGAAACTCCCGTCGTTGATCCAACCGCGGTAGTTGAAGAGAACGCGGGAACCGATTGGTCCCAGCCGGAATTGGCGCCAACTTTTCAAACACAACTTGATTCGATCGACACTAGCTACGATGCCTACGCCCTTGTCTTCATCTGGGGACAGTGCGCCAATGCGCATGACTCTATTCGCATGACTACCGACTGGTCTGGTTCGGTGTCGATGAATGCCGCCGGAAGTATGCGCGTGAGGCACGTTATCCGCTTTGAACCGGGACAGGATACACTCTATCCGCCGACCGACTCGCAATCAGTGAGTTGGGGATCGGTAACCAGCTTGGATGTCGACGGTCTCGGGCTGGTGGTGCTCGTTAAGCGAGACGTGGTGTACGCGGTAGGGCCGACCATATCATTTGCGACGACACCGTTTTCGATCGATATCCCGGTCGGGGACTTGGCGAAACTCAATTTGTTCCACAGAATCGATGATCACAATGGAATCGTAATTTTCGCCCGACAACTCCCGCGCCGCCACTGCCCGCAGGGCGGTGTGCTGGGTGTATGGCATCGCGATTCGACCGGATGGAACGGGCCCTTTGAAGGTATTTGGTTAAGAGGAGAGCCATTCATTTGGCCGCTTACCAATGCGGCGGTCAAAGTCGGCAAAGTTCGGGGACGCTTTTTTACAACCGACGACTTCCAACATCTTTTCAAGGGGCGTTACACCGACCCTGACGGAGTTGAAGTAGGCGATATATTCGGAACGTGGTTCTACGACGATCCAACGATGTGCCCGATGTGTGGAACAGGTCACGCACGGTTCAAAGGAAAGTTCACTATTGACGGAACAGGCGAGGTGGGGACTGTGGAAGGCGAGCTTGGGTTCGGTCCCGGTGCGACAACCAACCGAATGGATATGCCGTTGAAAGGCCGCTGGCAGGTGGATTGTAAGAACACAGATCCGTCTGTTGACGATTCGGAAAACTAATCCCGGTCCATGATGCGACCGCGTCAATTATCGCCCGGCCAGCGGTTCTGGTCGGGCGCTTCATATTATGTAACTTCGACTTCAAGGTCGTCGGCGGAGGAACGCCGAAAATTTGAGACGATCATCGACGCTGAGGACAAAAAGGAGGCCGATGCCACCACACATCATGGTGGTGACGGCAGAAAGTGAAAGCGAAAACCAGGTGTCGGTTGGTACGATTCTCGTCAACACATACCCCGGAATCAGCGTGAAAACTGTCGCAATCAAAGCCGATTTACACTGACCCCACAACAGGTCGATGGGCGCTACATTCACCGCTCGCGATACCAAGAACGGGTAGATACCCAGATAGCAGACCAACTGCGGAATCGCATTGGCAAGCGCAATTCCAACCGCCCCCATCGGGCGAATCAGAACAATCGCAAAAAGTAATTTCAGGGCGGCCTCGCCTAACACAGTATAGAACAACAATCGGTGCTGATTCACCGCGAACAACATCGAATTACTGAGAATGTGGGGTACAAAAACCGCCGATCCAATCGCCAATAGGATCATCACGCGCGCGGTCTCTTCAAATCCCGACGGTAACCAGAGCGCTACCAGTGGTGTCGCATAGACTGCAACCAATCCGAGAACCGCAAAACCGCCGTACGATGCATATCTGAAAAGTCTCAAATACATCGCGGTGGCGGCGCCCAGGTCCTGCGCTCCTTTGGCATGGGCGACTGCGGCTATCAACGGTGTGCCGACCGCATTTACCATATGCCGTATATATCCGGCCAGTTGCGTGGCGGGATTAAATATCCCGGCGGCGGTAGCCGAGGCGAAGAATCCAAGCAATAGGGAGTCGGTGTTAAAAATTACCATCCAGGCAAGTGTAATGCCAAAAGTGATTTTGGAATAGTCGAACAAGCTCTTCGTGAGCGTTTGGTCTGTCGGCGTTTTCATCCGCCATTCGGGGAAAATTCGTTTGAGCCACCAAAGGGAGATAATCTGCCGCAATACGCCGAATCCCAGCACTGTTGCGGCGAGCGGAATTAGTCCTGACCCGGACTTGAGGAGTAGAATCATGACAATCGTGCGGGCGACATCTTCGGCGACACCTATCATGGTTAAGCTATCGTACCGCTGAAATCCACCGAGCGCCGCCGTTACCGGCACAAACCAGAATCGAATCCCCGCAAAAAATCCGATCAGTACCAAAGCCCATTGGGATTCGACCAGCAACGTCGAAGAATTGACTTTGAGATAGGGGAGGACGAGCCATGCGGCCCCAGCCGTTAAGAGTATCGCCGCTATCCCAAACCACAAGTACAGTCGGGCCGAGGTATTGATGACCCAGCTGACACCATCGCGATCGCCGCGCCCCAGGCAAGTCGCGACAAAGTTGATGATAGCTTTCTCAAATCCGAAATCGAGCAGGGCCAAATAGTTGATAATCTGAAAGAGAATCCCCCAGACTCCGTATCGGGCGGCGCCCAGTGATTCGGTAATACAGGGGACAAAGACAAAGGCCAGAGTGATTCGTACGGCGAATGCGCCCCACAATGCCAGAATGTTTCGTCGGAATATTGCGCTTGGTGCAACCACTGGTCTACGCTATTGCTATAAGGTGCATGCCAGTATACCTTTATTGGATGTCTCCTGCAACGCCAACAATAGGACTTCGCCTGCTCTGGCGGATGATCGCGTTAGGTGCGGTGGTAACGAGCGTTGGTGCGACCGTGTTTGCCCAATCACGGCCGGTAACCAACGGGATGGCGCTGGCATATCCGAAGCAACAATCAGTCGAAGTACCAAGAAGTCTGACTGCCCGGCTATCGTACGAAATCCGAATCCCTGTTGATGTCTTAGTCTCTGAGCTTGGAAAAGTGAAATCTGTTTCCTTACCGGTCATCGAAGACTCGACCTATCGCGGGGCGCTTGATTCACTTGTGTCAGTGGTAGAGTTTGTCCCCGGTTTGATCAGGGGCAAGCCTTCAGAACAGATCCTGCCGCTGGAAGTCGTTCTTCGTCCCGGCGCGAGTGCAATAAATATTATCTCCCCAGTCACCCAAGATTCAGCGGTGACGACATCTGCCGCTGATTACGCACAGGCGCTTTCAGTTAAC
Source organism: Candidatus Zixiibacteriota bacterium (assembly GCA_044227335.1). Taxonomy (GTDB): domain Bacteria; phylum Zixibacteria; class MSB-5A5; order GN15; family FEB-12; genus JACRAV01. Next base: position 6,431 of record JBGAWZ010000072.1, read on the forward strand.
AATGTAACGGTGCCCAAAGTACAGAAGATGGGTCCGTACGGCTTTCCCGGAATAGTCTCTTCATCGGCGGTCGCCCTTCCATCGGTAGTCGCAAAGATCTCCATTTCGTCGTCAGGTAGTGTCTCTGAGATCGAAATCGTTCAGTCGACAATCCAAGGGCAAAACGATCAGATACGATCGCTGTTGAACTGGGCTACTTTTACCGCCGTGCCCAAGTCGGCCGACCCGTTCGCCGTTTTCTATGTTGCGTTCATCTTTCACCCGGCCGCGTCGTATCCGACAAGACGAGTCAGCGCCGTGGCGAGCGACACCGCCCGCTCTGCTCCTGACTTCCTGGTGCAGATTTTGCCCGACACAGTCGGAATACTTGTCCCGCCGCTACCTCGACTCTTCGATGGAGATAGTGTCTCGATAGCCGAGGCAACAAAGAAACTGTACGGACGGGTAGCGATTGAGCTTGATTTTGACACTGCCGGTGTGGCCACCATTAAACGGATATCGCGGAAAGAACGTCCTGTAAAGCGGTTGGTTGATCTGGCTTTTGACCAATTGAAGTTTCATCCGGCGCTCGGATTCGACGGCCGTCCTCGGAATTTCTCGGGACTTCTTTACCTCGACTTTGAAGGTAGTGCAATCGTACGAGTTCACCCGCTTTGGCTATTGGGACGCACTTCGCCGGCCATTCGCTAACTGCCTACTCTATAACTTCTTAGCAATAGACTCGAATTTGACCGCCAGATTCCGCGCAATTCCTGCGTA
>JBGAWZ010000073.1:0-7153 GCA_044227335.1 Candidatus Zixiibacteriota bacterium
GGACTTGAGGTTCTCAAAGTTGAATCGGACACCGGCGCGATGGGCGGCAAAGCGGCCCACGAGTTTATGCTCCTGGTCGATACTGCGGCGGGGGAGGAGACGATTATTTCGTGTCCGTCGTGTGGATATGCGGCGAATGTCGAAAAGGCGACGTTCAAGGACAATTCAAGTGTCGCCATCGATTCAGATACAAAGCCGATGCAGGTGGTTGATACGCCGGGAGCGGCGACTATTGAGCAAGTGACTGCGTTTTTGAAAGTCGACGCCAGTCAGTTGGTCAAGACGCTGATTTACATGGCGGATGGCAAACCGGTGGCGGCATTGGTGCGCGGGGATCGCGATTTAAATGAGACCAAGCTCAAAAATGCAGTTAAGGCGGTTGATTTGGAAATGGCCAATCCGGTGCAAGTCGAACAAGTGACCAAGGCGCCAGTCGGATTTGCCGGGCCGGTGGGTTTGACGGGAGTGACTTTAGTTGTCGATCCGCTCGTCGCAAAGCTCAAGAATTTCGTTGTTGGCGCCAATCAGAGCGAAAAGCATATCGTGAATGTGAATATTGATCGCGATTTCAAGGCGACAATCGTGACCGATTTGAGCAAGGCGCAGGGGGGAGACCTTTGTCCTAACTGCTCCGAGAAGTTGACCGCCAAAGATGGAATCGAAGTCGGCAATACCTTCCAGCTTGGCACCAAGTATTCTGTGCCACTTGGCGCGACATTTTTGGATGCGGAAGGGAAAGAGCATCCGATGCTCATGGGATCGTACGGGATCGGGATTACCCGAACGCCACAGGCGGCGCTTGAGAAGTATCACGACGACAAAGGGATTATCTGGCCGAAGAATATCGCGCCCTATCTGGTTGAACTGATTCCGGTCAATCAAGAGAAAGAGAATCTGGTCACGGCGGCTGAACAGATTTACGTTGAGCTGACCCAAGCGGGGATTGAAGTGCTGTATGACGACCGACAGGAGCGTGCGGGGGTGAAATTTAACGACGCCGACCTGATTGGTTTGCCGATCCGGGTGACGGTTGGAGATATGTCGTTGAAGGACGGCAAGGTAGAGATGAAGGCACGGGCGTCCGATCAAGTTGAATTGGTAAATATTGGGGAAATTGTTCAGGCGGTCAAAAAACTGGCCGAGGGGCTTCGTTAGCGCACAAATTAGTTGCTTGCCAAAGAGTTAATCCGTATACTGACCAGTTCGGGAGTGGGTCGAACGCCCACTCTTTTGTTTAACTGGAAGGGTATGGGACAGAACGACAAAGAGCAACTGGCCAAACTGCTTGATTCGCCGATGGCGGGTGAGGGTTTTGAACTGGTTGATGTCGTGGTCTCGCGGTACCGTGCAAATGTGTCGGTCCGTGTCTTTGTGTACAGCCCGCAAGGGGTAAGTATTGGCGACTGTGCCCGACTTTCCAGGGTGATTGGTGAGGTGATCGAGGGAACAGAGTTGTTCCCTGACGGTTATGCTCTTGAAGTCTCCTCGCCGGGACTCGACCGTCCGCTGACCACCGCACGAGACTTTGCTCGTCGGGTGGGAGAGACGGTCCGGGTCAGTTTCGTCGATTCCGGACGCAAGCAGATCACCGCAGAGATTAAGAGCGTGACCGACGGGGTTGTACAGTTCAACCTCGACTCCGGTCCGGTAGGGATACCGGTCGGTGAGATAGCGCAGGCAAAAATTGTTTTTTGAGGGAGTGAGTTAGATGGCTTTCGACATGCTTGAGGCGATGACGATGATCTCACGGGAGAAGAATATCGATCTTGAGACCGTGATTTCAACGCTCGAAGCCGCTCTGGCGACCGCCGCCAAGAAGAAATATCCGACCGCCGAAAATCTCTCGTTTAAGTTCGATAAGAAATCAAACGAGCTGATGATGATCGCCACCAAGCGGGTGGTGTCGGAAGTGAACGATGCGAACACCGAGATTTTGCTGGCTGACGCCAAGGCGATCGACAAGACGGCGGCGATGGGTGATGAGATCGATATCTACATGGATTACGAAGCCGAATTCGGTCGTAATGCGATTGCCTCGGCCAAACAGATTTTGATCCAGAAAGTGCGCGACGCCGAGCATCAGCGGATATACGAAGAATTTATCGGCAAAGTCGGCACGCTGGTGTCGGGCGTGGTTCAGCATTTCGATAAGGGAAATGTTCTGGTCAATCTGGGGCGGGGTGAAGGTAGGCTGCCGGTTAAAGAGCAGATTCCCCGCGAGAAGTTTCGCCAGGGAGATCGTATTCGGGCCTATATTCAGGATGTACAGATGGATTCACGCGGCCCGCTGATCATTCTTTCACGAGTGAGTAATGACTTCCTGAAAGCGCTCTTTGCGATGGAAGTGCCGGAGATTTACGAGAAAATTATCGAAATTCGCGCGATCGCCCGTGAACCCGGTGAACGTGCCAAGATCGCGGTCTATTCGAGCGATGACCGAATCGATCCGGTTGGCGCGTGTGTCGGCATAAAGGGAGTGCGAGTGCAATCAATCGTGCGCGAACTCAATAACGAGCGGATTGATATTGTGCCGTATTCGGGGAATCCCGAGGTATTTGTGACGCGCGCTCTGGCTCCGGCCAAAGTGGTGCATATCGACACGTATAATTCTGACCAGAAGATGACGGTCGTTGTCGATGACGAAAAGTTGTCGCTGGCGATCGGGCGGGCAGGACAGAACGCGAGGCTGGCGTCGAAATTGACCGGTTGGAAGGTCAATATCATGTCGGAGACCGAGTACAACGACGCACGTCGCCGTGACGCCGAACTTCTGGTGCCGGTGGGTCAGCTCGAAGGAGTTGGCGAGAAACTGCGGGATCGGTTGATTGAAGCAGATATCCCCAGCATTCAGACACTGGCTCAAACTACGGTCGAAGCGCTGTTGCGAATTGAAGGTATCGGGCAGAAGACTGCAGAGACACTGATTGAGCGGGCCAGAGAGAAAGCGGCCGAGCTCGAAAAAGAATATGACAAACGGGCGAAGGCTGAGGCGGCGGCGAAACCGAAAGATGCCGATCCGGACAAGCTTTCGGCCTCCGACGTATTTGTCAGCGAAGACGACAAGGATTATGTCACGGAAGAAGACGACGTCCCCGAAGTATCCGCGCCGCGATTGGATGACGTGCTGGATGATGGGAGTGTCGCGCCCCGTAAGAAATCAAAGGGTGTGCAATAGGGAGTGAAGAACCCCTGACGCATCCGGGAGGTCAGATATGTTAGCGCCTAAACCAAAGCGGATTTATGATCTTGCGAAAGACTTTAAGGTCTCATCGCAGGCGCTGGTCAATATGCTCGTTGATCTTGGGTACAATCCCAAATCGCATATGTCGCTGGCGACGGCAGAGATGGTCGCGGCGATCAACATGAAGCTGGCGCAGGAGAAGCAGGTCGCCCGTAAGGAGATGGAGCAAAAACAGCAGGCGACGCAACAGCGCCGTCCGCAGTTCACGCCGTCGATTGCTCCCCGCCCGGCCACACCGACGCAAGCGGCGTCGCCCTCAGGTGGGCGGAATACCGTTTTGGATGCCAGCCGCTTTGCCGCCGGCAACACTTCGCCACTTTCTACTCTTGCCAAACGGCTTGAGAAGAAGAAAAAGAAACGGGACCGAAAGAAACGCAAAGACCATAGTGATTTCGACCAGAGTGAAATTCATCGTAGTATCAAGACGACGATGGCGAATCTCGCCGGTGGAGCCAAACCCAAGAAGAAGTTACGCGAGCGGGGAGGCGCCTCGGAATCTGCCACTGTCGCCACGAACAAGATTGAAGTAAATGAGTTCATGTCGGTCGCCGAGTTGAGCAAGTTACTTGGCAAAAAGCCGGTAGAGCTGGTGGCCAAACTTCTTGAATTCGGTGTGCTGGCGACTATCAATCAGCGCCTGGACATGGATACGATTCAGACGGTCGCGGCTGAGTTTGGTTTTGATGCACAGGAGACAGCCGAAATCGGTGAGGCATCCATGGAAGAAGAATCTGCTGAGGCACTCACCAAGCGGGCTCCGGTGGTGACGGTCATGGGACATGTAGACCACGGAAAGACCTCGCTGTTGGATTATGTGCGCAAGACCAATGTGGTTGCCGGGGAAGCCGGCGCGATCACTCAGCATATTGGCGCATATCTGGTGATGCACAATAAAGAGCGGATTGTATTTCTCGATACACCCGGTCACGAGGCCTTTACGGCGATGCGTGCCCGTGGCGCACAGATTACTGATATTGTCATTCTGGTGGTCGCGGCCGACGAAGGGGTCATGCCGCAGACGGTCGAAGCAATCGACCATGCCCGCGCCGCGAATGTTCCGATCGTTGTCGCAATGTCGAAAATCGACAAGCCGAACGCACGTCCGGAGGAAATTCGCGCTCAACTGAGTAAGTACAATTTGCTGGGTGAAGACTGGGGCGGGAAGACGATCATAGTTGAGATTTCCGCCAAGTCTGGTCTTGGTGTGGACAAACTGATGGACATGGTCTTGTTGCAGGCCGAGATGCTCGACCTGAAAGCCGATCCGGATATTCGTGCTCAGGGAATAGTCGTGGACGCGCGCTTGGAAAAAGGTCGCGGCCCGGTGGCTACCGTGCTTATTCAAAGAGGCACTTGTAAGAAAGGCGATACCATCGTCGCCGGTATGCACATGGGGCGGATACGAACCATACACAATGACCGTGATGTACTCATGGACGTGATTGGCCCGTCGACTCCGGCGCAGATTACCGGACTTGACGGCGTTCCGAGCGCCGGTGATTCATTCATGGTGGTCCGCGACGAACAGGAAGCGCGTGAAATAACAGTCAAACGGAGTGCGGTCAAACGCGAACATGAATACCGCCGTCCGATGACTGCAGTGACGCTCGACAAAGTCTATGATCAGATTCAGGAAGGACAGATCAAGGAAGTCCGTCTGGTCATTAAGGGAGATGTCGACGGCTCTGTGGAAGTACTCTCCGATACACTTGGCAAGATTGCGACATCAGAGGTCAAGACAAATATCATCCGGAGCGGTGTCGGACCGATCACCGAATCGGATGTTCTGCTCGCGGCGGCCTCAAATGCGATTATCATCGGGTTTCAGGTAACTCCGGATAGTCGTGCTCGCGAAGTAGCGAGGCGGGAAAAAGTTGATGTCCGCCAATACAGCATTATTTATGAAGCCGAGAATGACGTACGCAAAGCGCTCGAAGGACTTTTGGCCCCGACCGTTGAAGAGAAGTTTGTCGGAACAGCCGAAGTTCGGGAGTTATTCCGGGTGCCCAAAGCCGGCGTGATTGCCGGCTGTCATGTGAAAGAAGGTCGGATCAACCGCAAGGACAAGGTGCGACTGGTGCGCGACGGGAAAGTCATCTACTCCGGCACCATTGGCTCCCTTCGCCGCTTTAAGGATGATGCCCGCGAGGTCAAAGAGGGGTTTGAGTGCGGTATCGGAATCGAAAACTATAACGACCTGAAGGTTGGCGATCTGATCGAGGCGATTGAAGTGGTCGAGATTGCCCGGACCTTGACGACCTGAGAGCGGAGATGCCTGACATTGTCACAGGGGTGAAGTACGATTGTCAGACCAAGCAGATGAAACAATACAAGCGATCCGACCGATTGAGCGAACAAATACTGCGCGATATTTCCGTACTGCTGGAACAGCAGATCGGTGAACTCCGCGCCGGCCTGGTGACATTCACGCGGGTCAAACTCAGTGATGATCTGAAATATGCAACAGTATACTATTCCTCGCTGGGCAACGACAGTCAACGTGAAATCGTGGCGCGGTATCTCGAGGCGGAGAAGAAACGAATACGCAAAGAGGTCGGGCACGGACTATCAATGAGATATATACCGGAGTTTTCGTTCAAATTCGATCCGTCGATTGAAAATTCGGTGCGTATCGAGCAATTACTAAATGAGATCAAAGATACCACACGCGAGTGAATCACATACGGAGTACCGTGGCCGCCTGATCGCAGAGATTCGTTCGGCAGTGGAGTCGGCGGGGTCGGTATTGGTGGTTTCGCATCTGGATCCCGACGGCGACGCTTTAGGGACGCAACTTGCGTTTGGGCAGTACCTGCGCGACCTCGGCAAAAAAGTGTATCTGCTCCGCGATTCAGCTATTCCAGACAAGTATCAATTCCTGCCGGGTATCGAGCAGATTGTAACCGCTCAATCAGTTTTGAGCACACTGCATATCGATACGGCTGTCGTGCTGGAGTGTCCGTCGCCGGAACGGATGGGAACAGCGAGGAATTTTCTGACCGAGAGTGTGACAGTTGTTAACATCGATCACCATCGCGATTCCGATGAGTTCGGGACGGTGAATTGGATCGATGTGACAGCATCGTCGGTCGGTGAAATGGTCGCCGACTATTTTGCTGAGATCGGGTACCGGCCGAGCCGAGAGGTCGCCACCCAGCTCTACACTGCGATTCTGACCGATACGGGGCGTTTTCGATACCAATCGACATCGTCGCATACGCTGAGAGTAGCCGCCGATCTCATCGAATGCGGCGCTGATCCTCGGTCGATTTGCGATCAGATCTATTTCAGTTTGCGCCCGACTACGATAAAGTTGATCGGCAAAGTGCTTAACCATGTTGAATTTCATGAGTTCGGGCGAATCTGCCTGCTCAGTCTGACCAGAGATTTGTTTACCGCGGCGGGCGCCGAGGAGTACGAATCTGACGGTATTGTCGACTACACGATGTTTAATAGAGGCGTTATAGTCGGGGTATTGCTAAAAGAGACGGCCAACGGCACGGTCAAGCTCTCGCTCCGGTCATCAGATGGAGTCAATGTCGCCGCAATCGCCTCTCAGTTTGGCGGTGGTGGGCATTTCAACGCCGCCGGTTGCTCTATTACCGGGACGATGGCACAGGCACGCTCAACGATTCTGACTCGCTTATCGGAGGCACTCAATGAGCGCGGTTGATCGCTGGCACGGACTCTTGCCGATTGATAAGCCGTCCGGGATGACTTCTCACGATGTTGTCTCGGAAGTGCGCCGGATAGTCGGACAACGTGGTGTAGGTCACACTGGGACCCTTGATCCCCGCGCCACGGGGCTTTTGATACTTTGCCTCGGCCGAGCCACTAAAGTTGCGCAGTTTGTCAGTGCCTGTTCAAAGTCATATGCCGCCGATATTTTTCTTGGGCGTTCGACTTCGACGT
>JBGAWZ010000073.1:7196-9355 GCA_044227335.1 Candidatus Zixiibacteriota bacterium
ATGATGCCGAAGGACTGGACGACTCACTGCCGTTGGCGCATCCGCCGGATATGACCAGCGAAGAGATGGCGGAGCTCTTACAGGACTATGTCGGGCGCATTCGACAGCAGGTGCCGGCCTATTCGGCTGTGAAAGTCCAAGGACGACCACTGTATGAGGCGGCGCGGCGAGGTGAGGATGTCGAGACACCTGAGCGCGATGTGGTAGTAAATTCTTTGAAACTCGTATCGTATGAACCACCGCACCTGAAGATTGAATTGAACTGCTCCAAGGGAACGTATGTGAGGTCGCTGGCCCACGATATCGGCCGAAAGTTGGGGTGCGGCGGGTATCTGGCGGAACTTCGCAGGACCGAGGTTGGCGGGATAACGATTGACAGAGCAGTTACACTTGAGAATTTGCAGAAGACAGCACGAGCGAACAAGTTGGAGGCGGTGATTCTTTCGGTTGAGCAGATGCTCAACTTTGCGTCGCTGAAAGTCACCGATGCCTTCAGCCGGAAGGTCATCAACGGCCGGCCACTTCGACCGATTGACCTTGTCGGAGTGGAGGGAGATTTTACGGCGGGTGATCATGTCGTGCTTAAGGATACTGCCGGACACATTCTTGCGATTGGAACGGCGGGAGTCGATGCTGGCGCGATTGGGCAGACCCAGGGGAAAGCGCTATTCAACTATGTGAGGGTACTCAATTGAGTTTCGCGTTCTATCAGTCAATTGAGGCATTCGGTTCTGCAGGTGAAGGCGGCACGGTAGTGACGGTGGGGACGTTTGACGGCATCCATTTGGGACATCAGGCGATCTTGAAAAGCGCCGGTGATTTGGCCAAAGAAAGCGGTCTTCTGCCCGTAATTGTGACTTTTGATCCACATCCGCGTGTGGTTGTGACGCCCGATAACTATCCGCTCATGTTAACCACTCTTGATGAAAAAGAGCATTTCCTGCCGCATTTTCATAATGGTGCAGTAGTGGTGCTGAAATTTGATAAGAAGCTGAAAAATCTGACGGCCGAAGAATTTGTGCGGACCATTCTGGTTGAGAAGCTGAATGTAAAACGATTGATTGTCGGATACGACCATGCTTTTGGCCGCGACCGGAAAGGTGGAACCACAGAACTTCGAGCGCTGGGGAAAGAACTTGGCTTCTCTGTGACAGTAGCCGGGCCGGTCCTGCGCGAGGGGGAGCCGGTGTCGTCGAGCCGCATTCGTACGGCATTGCTTGAAAGCAGGCTTTCCGAGGCGACCGAGATGCTCGGACATGATTATGCTATATTCGGGACTGTTGAGCGGGGAATCGGGCTTGGCCGAAAGCTGGGATATCCGACCGCCAATGTTTGCTACGGCAAAGACAAGCTCCTGCCGTATCCCGGAGTCTATTCGAGCCGGGTTATGGTGGAAGATGAAGAGTTCATGGGAATGATGTTTATCGGACACAATCATTTCAACGCCTCCAAAGCGGTAACGGTGGAAGCGAATTTGTTTGATTTTGATCGCGACATATACGACGCCGAAATCCGGGTGGTCCCCACCCACTTTGTCCGTGAGGGTCGTAAGTTTGCCTCGACCGCGGAATTGACCGCCCAGATGGCTTTAGACAAACAACAAGTATTGAGAATAATATCCAAAGGAGAAAACGCATGGCAGTAACGAAGGAAAAGAAGGCGGGGTTAGTACAATCCTTCCGCCTTCATGACAGCGACACCGGTTCGCCGGAAGTGCAGATCGCGCTGTTGACCGAACGAATCACCGATCTGACAAATCATTTGCACGACCACCCGAAAGACTTCCATAGCCGCTACGGCTTGTTGAAGCTGGTCGGACAGCGTCGACGACTGCTGGACTATCTGAAAGATCGCGACATTGAAGCCTATCGCGATATCGTCGAAAAACTTGGCTTGCGTCGGTAACTTGTAACAGGAAAAGAATATGGTTCACAAAGTAGAATTTGAAATCGGTGGCAGAACAATGACCATCGAAACCGGTAAAATGGCCAAACAGGCCAACGGTGCGGTGACAGTTCGGTATGCCGATTCCATGGTCATATCAACCGTATGCGCCATGACCGAGCCCAAAGTTGGACAGGACTTTTTCCCGCTCACGGTCGAGTATCGTGAGAAGTCGTACGCGGCGGGAAAGATTCCGGGCGGATTTTTTAAACGGG
>JBGAWZ010000074.1:0-8718 GCA_044227335.1 Candidatus Zixiibacteriota bacterium
GACAAACGGATCGAGGGAATTTCCGACCTGCGCGATGAATCCGATCGCGACGGCATGCGCATCGTCATCGAACTCAAGCGCGACGCCCAGACCGATATCGTGCTCAATCAGCTCTTCGCCCACACCACCATGCAGGTAACTTTTTCAGTCATCATGCTCGGTCTTGACAAGGGTGTGCCGAAACTGATGACTCTCAAGCAACTGATCGAGGTCTTCATCGACCACCGTCATGAAGTCGTCGTCCGTCGCACCCAGTTCGAACTGCGCAAGGCCGAAGAGCGGGCGCACATTCTCGAAGGGTACAAGATTGCGCTGGACAACATCGACGCCGTCATCGCGCTGATCAAAAAGTCCAAAGACACACCGACTGCGCGCGAAGGCCTGATGAAAACCTTCAAGCTCTCCGAGCGTCAGGCGACCGCCATTCTGGAGATGCGTCTCCAACGGCTCACCGGCCTCGAGCGGCAAAAAATCGAAGATGAGTATCGCGAACTGATCCGCAAGATCGAAGAGTATAAATCGATTCTCGCTTCGCGCCCGCTTCGCATGGAGATCATCAAGAACGAAACTATCGAGATGGCCGAAAAATACGGTGACGACCGCCGCACCGAAATTCAGGACGCCGCGGAAGAACTGACCATCGAAGACCTGATCGCCGAAGAGGAAATGGTCATCACCATTTCGCACCTCGGGTATGTCAAGCGGCTTTCGGTTACTCAGTACCGCAAGCAACAGCGCGGCGGCAAGGGTGTCATCGGCATCGAGACCAAAGAAGAAGATTTTGCAGAACATCTCTTTGTCGCCTCGACCCACGACTACATGCTCTTTTTCTCCAATCTCGGACGCTGTTACTGGGTGAAAGTTCACGAGATTCCCGTCGGCGGCAAACTGGCCAAGGGAAAACCGATCGTCAATCTCTGCCAGATGACCAAGGAAGAACATGTCACCGCCTTTGTGCGGGCACGCGAATTCCCGGCCGACAAGTATGTCGTGATGGCCACCCGTAAGGGAATTATCAAAAAGACCTCACTCGACGCCTTCTCCAACCCGCGCAAAGCGGGCGTGAATGCGATGGATATTTCTGAAAAAGAAGACGAACTGATTGAAGCGCAGATCACCGACGGTTCCTTCGAGGTCGTCCTCGCCACCCGTCAGGGCATGGCGATCAGATTCCCTGAAGAAAAAGTCCGGTCAATGGGACGCGCCGCGTACGGTGTGAAAGGCATCGAACTGGACGATAAAGACTATGTCATCGGCATGGTGGTCGTCAAGCGCGACAGCACATTGTTGGTCGTCACCGAAAACGGCTACGGCAAACGAACCTCGATCGACGACTACCGGATGACCAACCGTGGCGGCAAGGGTGTGATCAATGTGAAAACCACCGACCGCAACGGCGAGGTGGTCTCGATCAAAGAAGTGCTTGATCAGGACGAGCTGATCCTTATCACGAAAAATGGCATCGCCAACCGCCAGGCCGTGAAAGACATCTCCGTGATCGGCCGCAACACACAAGGTGTCCGCCTGATCAACCTGAAAAACGGCGACGTCGTCACCGATGTCGCACGAGTGGTATCGGAAGAGTAAAAATTCTGGGTGGCCCACCGCTTGCGGTGGGTTGTCTGTTACTTCATCGTAGGTCGGGTTGGCGAAATCCGCTTGCGGATTTCCGACTACCCGACACGTTGTCTTTGTGGCGTCAGGCGCCCCCACCTGACGCTTTCTTTCATAATAGACACCGCTCGACAACACACGCCCATCGCGTCCGGTCCCTCGCCATTCAATCGCGTGCTCTCCCGGTCCAAATCGGTCACTGAATTCGTAAACCATTTGTCCAAGCACGTTCACAATTTCAATTCGAACATCTGACGCAACGGGTAGGGCAAACTTGATCGTAGTGCTTGGATTGAAAGGGTTTGGATAGTTTTGAAATAGCTCAAACGCCACCGGAAGTGCTTCGTCAGCATTGCTCACATCGCTATATCCCGCAATAAAAGTCTGCACATACCGCGCATCCATTGTCGTGGCCTCAACCGACAGCAACGGCAACGGCGGGTCGATCACAATCTGCGTGCCGTTAAGGATTGGCACCAAACCGCTTGAATCGGTCGGTGCGAGAAGAACCGAGGTAACTGTGTCATAGCTGTCCCAAGAGAGTATGTTTGACGGCCCGGTCACCGAAACTGGATTCGTACCCTTGAATAACAATCGAATAGCACCGAGTGAGTCATCGGATTGAACCGTGATATTACCCGATGCGAAATCATAATAAACCGTCGTCGGCCGAATCGAAATACCGGGAGTAGCGGGCGGCGGGTCGATGAGTTTCACGATGCGATAGAGCGCAATCAAATCAGGGAGAGTGAGTGAGAGGCCGTCGCGGTTTAGGTCAGATGCGGCTGTACTGCCTTCTGGATGACCCGCAAATGCTGACTTCCCCGTCGTGAAATATTGGCGGAGCATCTGGTAGTCCACGAACTCGTACGCTAAACCATTCAAATTGATGTCACCAGTCGCGTCAATGGGCTCCTCACAATACTTTTCAATATAACCATTCCGAAAGTCCACTTCTCGAAGACGCAATAGTGTGTCATCTTCTTCTGCGAGGCACTCAGTTGGCGCTCCAGTATACGTCGGAAGGGGTAGATCGCTCGATACTTCTTGCCCAAAGTCGAATACATGCAGAGAATACAATAGAGCAGGCGCGTCCAAAGTATCGGTACTCGCAAGGACGATATTGTCACTGCAGTCGCGCCAAAAAAACCTCAAGGGGTGTGCTTGGTTATCGTATTTTCGAAATTGTGTGAATTGGAGGTGGGCAATCGTCGACATGAGCGTGCTGTCAGAAAGACAGGAATTCGCCGGGCTACCCGTGGTGCCCGCCAGGGCGGTTATCCGGATCAGACCACTCGGACAATAATGACAATTCGGAGGAGTTTCTTCAGTCCAGTAAAAGTACTGCCAGTGGCATTCCGAGATTAGGTCTCCAGGCCGAATGTCCGCTAGCGTCGACGCAGTCTTGTCGTAAGTTACGAGGAGATCAAAGCCGAACACTTTACTGGACGTTGAATAAGTTCGCAATCCGATTGAAACTGCCGCAGTATCTACACAATAGCTAAAAAGGCCTGATATTGATAATTGAACGGTCGGTTGGGAAAGGACCTTCCAACTAACCGTGCATTGCGAAGTGTCCAACCCATCTGTCACACCGATTTGCATCAACACCGGCTGAGTCAAACTTGCATCAAAGGCCGACGGACTAAACTCTAAGAGGCCGGATGCTGGATTTAGCGAAATGGCTCCAGTGCTCTCGCCAACGTCGAGCAATAGAAATGTCAGTGGATCACAATCATCGCGGGCAACGATGTAGGTATGGGCACTACTCCCCGCCGCAACCTGAATCGGGTCGGAGGGAAACCAGACGATCTCTGGCCCCACATTTGTCGCGATCACGTCAAACGTACAGGTCGATGTGCTTCCTGACCCTTGCGGGTCACTGACGCTAATCGTCACCTGATGCGTTCCGACCGATACATTGTTGGCCGTGTATAGCCCGGTGCCTGGGTTAATTGCGCCGATTCCACTAACTATCGAGAAGATGATTACACTGTCGCCATCGGGATCGGTTGCGTCGAAGTCCCGCGAGTAGGGAGCACAGTGACTCCCCGTCAGCGATGGGATGCAATTTGTGAACACCGGCGGCTGATTGGCGAAAATCGAAGATGCAAGGATCGTGATAGATGCGAGCGAGACAATCGATCGAAATGAAAAGAGTGTCACACGACACCTCCGGATAAAGTGAATAGTAAGAAACGTTTACTGTTTGTCGTTAACGGTAGATTTCGATCTGTTTCCTGCCTTGACCAATGATAGTATACAATACTGTCGCTATTCGTCAAGACCCATTTTCGTGCTTGGTTGACACCTTCTCATCCCTTGTAATCCCCCTCTTTTCCCCCCATATTCCCACCCATCATGCTCGACTCAATCGCCCATATCGGTGAAATCTCCGCCCTCGCCGCCGCTTTCTTCTGGTCGTTCACCGCGATTTTCTTCTCCGAGGCTGGCAAACAAATCGGTTCCTACAAGGTCAACAAGATCCGCCTTTTGTTTGCTATCGCGATCTACATGCTCATCCTGACCTTTCGCACCGGCTCACCGGTTCCGCTTGGACTCAATTTCGCGCAAATCGCCTGGCTTTCGATTTCAGGAATAATCGGCCTCTCCATCGGCGACGCCTTCGGGTTCAAAGCGCTCGTCATGATCGGCCCCCGCCTGACTACTTTATTTTTCTGCGGTGTGCCAGTCGTCACCACTTTAATCGCCTGGATATTCTTGGGCGAGTCACTGCACATAGTAGATTTGCTTGGCATTGCCGTCACTGTCGGCGGTGTTGCCTGGGTGGTGCTCGAGCGCGACTACGGCGGCAAGAACCCGCACGCTCTGCAAAGCGATCACCCCGACCACGGCTCCAAATCTAGAGGGTTCGTGTTGGCGATGGTCGCCTCGCTCTGTCAGGCGCTCGGACTCATTCTCTCCAAAAAAGGGATGATGTTCGCGGGCGGAACAGTCGACCCGATGCAGGCCTCGCTGGTTCGCATGTTTGCCGGCGGCGGAACTATCTGGCTCTATGCCATCGTGCGCGGCGAAGCGGGGGAGACCCTCAGGTCACTACGCGAAGTCAAACCGATGATCCTGACTTTCTTCGGCGCCGTCTTTGGTCCGTTCCTCGGCGTCTGGTCAGCGCTGGTTGCTCTGGCGCATACCTCCGCCGGAATTGCCGCAACGCTCAATTCCACTGCACCTATACTGATCCTTCCGACCGTGATGGTGTATTACAAAGAACATGTCTCTCTGCGAGCCGCCATCGGCGCGCTCTTGGCTGTAGCCGGTGTGACTCTGTTATTCTTGGGCGATGAAATACTTGGACTACGATAAGCACGACCAGATCGTGCGGGAATATTTCGGCGACGATTTTTCCGCCCGCGCCGTCGGCTCAAATCGAAATCACGACTCAGGGTACATAGACATTGTCAGATTCTTCGGCAATGCGGCAGTCGACCCATCGCTCGTAGCCGTTAACTACCAATCACAGCCCTTCACATGTTCTGATGCGCTGATCGATACATATGCGTCTGAAATCGAATTGCAGATGCGTACCGACGGTCGATTGTACTCCGATGGTCCTTTGGTGATGAAACTCGTCTCCGCCGATATCACGCAAGCATCCCCCTTGATCACCGTCCAATCCGCCACCTACGGTCAACAAGCTGGCAGTTGCTTCGCACTCGACTTTCCGCACCCGATCTTCGCGGGGAAGGGGGAAACACTCCGCCGATACTGGAAATCCAAATATCCATCTATGCGTGTAATCGACAATCCGCTGGCTATCTGTTTCGGTGTCTGCGGATTCTTGATTTCACCTGAAGGACACATTCTCCTCCAGCATCGCACCGGTAAACTGGCATCACTCGAATCGAGCATCGGGACCTCTGTCGCCGGATCGGCCGACTGGCAATTGGGGTACAAGACGCTTGCCGATCTGACTCAGGCCGCCATGGCGCAAGAAATTTCCGAAGAGCTTGGCTTGCGCGAGGGCGAGTACACAGTCACTCCGCTTGCCTATGCCCGCGAAATTTTCCGCGGCGAGAAACCGCAGATCTTCTGCGTGATCGAAACCAATCTTTGTGAGAGAGAAATCAAAGCTCGGCTGACATCTCTCACACTCATTCATCACGAACACGATTCTTTCGATTATCTTCCGTCACCGACAAAAAAGTCCCAGGTGCCGGCAGGATTCAACCACGAGACGCGAATGAACTACTATTTATTGGAAGAGTGGTTGGAATTGTAGGGCGGGTCCGTCCTCGAACCCGCCATCTTTGCTTGCTTCGACTGTACAAGTAGGTCGGGTTGGCAAGTCACGCTTGCGTGACGCCGACTACCCGACATCTTCAGTTGGTTGCTCGTCGGGTAGCTTGTCTCGCTTCTGGGGGACTGCGCAACCCGACCTACGAAGAACAAGAAACTACTGGCACTGCCCAGCCGGCGTGAACGATATGTACAAGTATTCGATCAGTCGCGACAAATCGCTAATATCCACACCGGCATCGTTATCGACATTGGCCTCTTTGGTACAACAAAGCGGCTGAAAACTGATATACAGATAGTCGATCAGGCGTGCCAAATCCGAAATATCTACCTGATTGCTCGGATCGCAGTCGACATTCCCAGTCAGGCCGCTACAACAGGGCGTCGCGCCGCAATTAAGCGAGGCGGTACTGCCGTCAACCCACAAAATCATGTTCCCCGGAATCGGCGGATTCCAAAAATGCCACCAGTTGTCCCAATCTGTAGTGGGGCCGTACCCCCAGTGACTGCACGAATCAGCCGGCATCCGGCTATCAAACATGACCGACGGAAACGGCGCGGCCGTTAACCCTGTGTATCTGATAGAAACAAAGAACGGCCCACTCACACAAACTGGCTGGCCCAATGAGAGCTTTCCCAGATTGGGCAATGAAAAAGTCGCCTGATCTAAAGTCCGTCTCTCCGAATACAATATCCCGCCGGGACCAAGGCACGGATTGCCACCCTTCACACTCCAGATTTCCAGATCGATACTGACCGGCCAGACTGCGTTTGTGAAAGTCAACAGCGTCAGCCACACAGTCGTGACTTCAAAGGGATACTTCGGTGACGAAATACACTTGGCCGGATCAATCAGCGCGGCATACCGCTCTCCGGCCACAATATGACTATAGAACGATACAATCGTATCGCCATGATTTTTGATCTCACAAAAAACTGCCGGCTGTTTGAAAGCCGGCAGTAAAATAGGCGATGCAAGCGAGTCGATTTCTTTTGACTCAACTGGAGAAGAAAAAGAAATCAGGAGTATGGCGATGAAGATTATTACTGCGAATCGACGCCACATCCCTGTGCTCTCCTCCGTGGTTCATCCGAACGTCCCTTTTCGACCGAGGTGACGTCGGATAAGCGCCACCTGTCCGGCATGATAGAAATCATGCGTCAGGAAAAACGTAATATAGTGAAAAGCGCGATCTTTCCAAGAGGGTAGCATTTCAATTTCGCTGTCCAGATACTCCTCCGAAATACCGGCCACCGCCGCATCGGCCCTGGCATAAATGCCATAAAGTGTCGAACGAACCTCTTCAAACGGGGGAAACGAGGCCCGCGCTCCCGGATGGTCGGCTCCCCGCCTGAACTTGAGCATCCAATCATGAGGAATATCCGCCTTGGCGCCCATCGCCTGCAGTCGCAGACCGCTGGTGGTCAGGATATGCCCGGCCTGCCAGCAGATATGATTGGGGCTGTTCCCCATGGTAACAAACGCTTCATCTTCGGAGATATCGTCAAGGAGCTTTCGGGTCGCCCCCTGCACCATATTAGTGTGCCAGATCAGATTGTCGCGCTTGCTGACAGCCATATACAATTCACCGGAATCCGGCTACTCTTCATCCTCTGATGATGCGCCATTGGTTTTAACCGGCGCGGTCCCCAGGCTGGCTTTCACCTTTGCCATAACCTCGGCCGCCATTTCCGGATGGTCTTCCAGAAACTTCTTGGCCGCTTCACGCCCCTGTCCCAGCCGATCGCCGCCGTAGCTGAACCAGGAGCCGGATTTCTCGACAATATTGTAATTGCTGGCCATATCGATCAGCTCGCCGGATCGCGAGATCCCTTTGCCATAGATGATATCGAACTCGGCTTCGCGGAATGGCGGCGCAACTTTGTTTTTCACCACCCGGACACGGGTCCGCGAACCAATCACTTCCTGATTGTCTTTAATCGTCGCGATCTTGCGAATATCAACGCGCACTGATGAATAGAACTTGAGCGCATTGCCGCCAGTGGTCGTTTCGGGATTTCCGAACATGACACCGATCTTCATACGGATCTGATTGATAAAAATAATCGCCGTGTGCGATTTGGCGGTGATACCGGTCAGTTTGCGGAGCGCCTGCGACATTAAGCGGGCCTGAAGCCCCATATGCGAATCGCCCATCTCGCCTTCGATTTCCGACTTGGGCGTGAGCGCCGCAACCGAATCGATCACGATAATATCAACCGCGCCGCTACGAACCAGCGTCTCGGTGATATCCAGCGCCTGTTCGCCATTGTCGGGCTGTGAAATAATCAGGTTTTGCAGATCAATCCCGAGCGACTGCGCGTAGTTGGCATCCAGCGCATGCTCGGCATCGATGAACGCCGCCACACCGCCGAGCTTCTGCGCCTCAGCAATGATATGGAGCGTCATCGTAGTTTTGCCCGATGATTCCGGACCGAAAATTTCGACAATTCGCCCGCGCGGGATTCCCCAGACGCCAAGGGCGTGATCCAGTCCAAGTGAACCGGTCGGGATCACCTCGACTTCGGCGACCGTGCCGTCACCCAGCCGCATGATCGAACCCTTACCAAAGGTCCGTTCGATTTGTGTCAGAGCGGCATCGAGCGCTTTTCTGCGGTCGGGCGCCAGACCTGAGCCGGCGGACGACAGGGTAGTGGTAGAGCTTGCCATCTCCGGCTTGCCTTTCTTGATTTCGATTTTTTTGTCTGCCATAGCTGACAAATGTACTATTGCGTTTGACATAAATACATCACTTTCTCCTTTCGCCGTTCAATCTACGGTTGCCCCCTGACAAGGGCTGTCAGCGAAAATGAACGTGGATAGGCACGATCCAAATCAGCCCATTT
>JBGAWZ010000075.1:0-7102 GCA_044227335.1 Candidatus Zixiibacteriota bacterium
CGGCTTTTGCAGACATCGTAAAACCCCTCGACCTTTTCATTGATGCCGCCAATCGGCTGGATTTCCCCTTTTTGATTCACTGATCCGGTCACGGCAATTCCCTGCTTGATTGGAATACCGGTCAGCGACGACAGGATGCCGTAGACTTCCGCAGATGATGCCGAGTCGCCGTCGACCCCACCATACGACTGCTCAAACGTAATCGAGGCCGACATGACGAGCGGCTTGTCCTGAGCGAACGTTTCGCGCAAATAACCAGATAGTACGGCTACGCCTTTTGTGTGAATCGGTCCGGAGAGATCAGCCTCGCGTTCAATATTGATAATCCCCGCTTTACCCAGACTGGTATTGACCGTGATGCGGCTGGGACGACCAAAGGCATATTCTCCAAGATTGTAAACCGACAGGCCGTTGAGCTGTCCGACCGCAGTGCCGGTGGTTGTCATCAGGAGCATATCGGTGTCGTACATTTCCTGAATTTTGTCTTCGACTAGATTGACACGGCTTCGCCGCCCGATAATCGCCTGTTCGACATCCACTCTGCCAACTACTTTCGCTCCCCGTTCTCTCGCCTGATAGTCGCTCTCGCGCAAAATGTCGGCAACGAGCGTGAATCGTACGGTTAGTTTTTCACGGTGTCCTCCGAGTCGCCGGCCATACTCGGCCACCGCCTGCATCGCAGACTTATCAAACGGCAGAAGGTGGTCGTCGTCGATAATCCGTCGCATGAAGCGGTAATACTCACCGGTGTTGGTGGCGGTGTACGGCATGACACTATCGAATTCGGCTTTGACTTTGAAGATCAGCTTGAACTCCTCGTCCATTTGCCACAGCGCGCGGTAAACCCACGGCTCGCCGATCATCACCACTTTGACATCCACTGGAATCGGCTCCGGCTTAATCCCCGACCCGGCCATCATGTAGAACGGGTCGTATCCCGAAATTTCGACCTCGCCGTTACGGAGCGCTCTTTTTAGGTGGGTCCAGACTCCCGGTTCCGTCAGTATATCCAGCGCATTGACCACCAGAAAACCGCCTGAGGCTTTAATAAGCGAACCGCAGAATATGCGCGTGAAATCTGTCCGCCAATACCCGTACCGGTCGACCACACGCTCCATCGATCCGAAGAGGTTTTTATACGACGGAGACTTTTCAAGTATCACAGGCGCTACCGTACTGGCCGAATTATCCAATAGCAGGTTAACGGAAAATTCCTCAAACGGCTCGCGTTTGCGAAAGGCCGGCGCTTCTTCTTCGCCCCGACGGGGCTGAGTGTCGCGGTATCGGTCGTCGTCGGTTGAAAGTGCCTCTTCGACTTCCGTCAAATAGGCGAGAGTCTTTTGGTCCGGATACCGCTTCTTTAGGAGATTCACTTTGTCGCCCACCAAAGGCGCGACCATCGAGTGATTGAGCTTTTCAATTGCGTCATCAAGTTTGATCGAGAGTTTTTTCGACTCGACCGTTGTCAAGTCGAAATCCCGCCGTAGCGAATCCCAGCGCCGACGGAGTTCATCCAGTTGCGCCGGCGCAAATTTTCCTTCTTTGGAAAGACGCTCCAGTTTCTCAAGCGAGGCCGGCTCATTGTCGATCAGCGGTTGAATTTCGTTGCGCGCCCCCATCGGTGTCTGCAATTGGACCATCACAAACCCGGCCGCAGTCAACTTCTCTTCGAAACCCGATACTAATTCTCGCTGGCGATTTTCGAATTCCCGCACGATTCGCGAATGGCGATCCTTGTAATCCTCCGACATGAATATCTTGGGGACAACTTTACGAAGCGAGTCGACCAGGTAATGCATGTCCTTCTTAAAGCGCTTGCCATCCCCCGCTTTGAACAGAAGAACTCTGGGATTATCAACATTGCGGAAATTGTTCACATAGCAGATATCGTTTAGTTGTGGTTTGTTCTGATCGAGCCGTTGCAAGAGCTGTGTAATAGTCGTACTTCGTCCAGTGCCGGACATCCCTGTGACAAACACATTGTACCCGCGGCTCGGGACACTCAGCCCAACCTTTATGGCGTTGATCGCTCGTTCCTGGCCGATGATATCCCCCGATGGCGTTATGTCGACTGAACTTTTCGCTCCCTTCGGGAAATAAGAGATTGAATAGTCCAATTCTTTGAGTGCGATTGTCCGGTGTTTCTTCACGCGCGAAACTACTGCTGGCATTGTGACTCCGCCTTTCAGGTGTACTGAACTGCCAAGATATCGGTGATAGCGACAGCCGATCAACCAATATCGGTGCAACGATGATCAACCAATGCGCCTTGCTTGTTGTGTCGGATGCCGAAATGATCGTCATTCACCCGCATGGGTGACTGGTTGACAATTTTCCTACTCATGCTCGCCACGTTTGTTGCGCTTGTGCTCGTATGGATTTTGATCCGAGCATGGGCAGAGCGTCGCTTCTTCGCCCGAATCGCTTCGAACAACCCCCTGCCAGTATTGATCTATGACCACCGGGGCCGTTTGCGATACCTCTCCCCCGGAATCCTCATATTTGACAAAAAGCCACCCGTGTCAATTTTGACACAATCATCTATCGCCGCACGGATGTCGCATCCGGAAAAACTGGTCGAAGTAGACTCAATTGTCTACCGTTGCGAGCTTAACTCGTTGACTGGCAAAAATCGTCGATCCTACTGTGTGGCTACCCTCGAGTTTGTGCGTCGGGAGATATGACTGTGTGACTGCCAATCTGGCACACACCGTCGGATGAGCGGCCGCCGGATGTGACACATTTCGATTGCTTTTTGTGAAAATTGTTGAACTTCACAACCGCTTTCCCGGCTTGAGATTAACGAAGGCGGTTATCATAACTAACCACCCAACAACAAGATAGCATTTCTTGACAGAAATTGTTGAAACGGGTAAATACCCTCGTTGCTTTCTTAGCATTGCGCATGACTTGGCGGTATCGTCTAGTGGCCCAGGACGGGTGGTTCTCAGCCATCAAACCGGGGTTCGATTCCCCGTACCGCTAGAGCCGGTCTGGGTAGCTTGCGACATTTATCCCTGTGAATGTCGCGAGTCTACCCAGATTCTTTTTTTGTAGTCAATCGGTCATCCTTCCGCCTCATTGAACTTAAATGACATCACTCTCTCCCATAGACTGACATGAACACCCGTCTGTATAGATCGGTAGCACGTCTTGGGCTCGAGGTAGCTCACATTGCCGAAGTGGGCGTGTATCATCCGGAGACTTCGAATATTCTCGGGTTTATCAACGACGGAATTCGGGCTGATCTTTTCGAGCCTGATCCGGAATCGATTTCCAAAATGAGATCGGCCTTTGGTGCACTGCCAAATGTCACTATACACCCTTGTGCCCTCTACTTTGAAAACACCACGATTCGACTCTATCGGGCCGGAGCTTCGACTTTTGCGGCCGCACTGACTTCGTCACCGGCTTTGGATAACGATGACTTCCAGCCGGAGGAAGGAGATGCGTTCGAGGCCGACGCCCGCACCTTTGATCAATTCGACCCCGGCACAATAGATCTCCTGAGTATCGATACTGAGGGGTGCGAGTGGTATGTGCTGCAATTTCTGAAGAGTCGACCGTTGGTGATTTCAGTCGAAACCGGCTGGAAAAAGTATGAAAACCCGCACCTGTCCGACATCCTTGGCTGGATGAAATCAAACGGCTACCGGCTCTGGTACCGCGATCGATCCGACAGTGTGTACATACACAATCGCACCGCTGTTGGCACACTGCGGCTGTGCTTAAGTCGACTTCTGTGGAGATACTAAGATGAGTTGGCGTCAGATGTTCTGGCCATCGAATCTGCTGTCAATTTCCCGAGTAGTTCTGATCTGGCCGCTTTCATATTGGCTTGCGCAGCCTACAACCTCCGGCACCGTTGTTTCGCTCGGTGTTTTGGTGGTTGCCGGGTTGACCGACTTTCTCGACGGTTATTTGGCTCGCAAGCAGAATCAGATCACTCCCCTTGGCACCGCGCTTGATCCCATTGCCGACAAGGTATTCGCCGCCGGATTCATGATTTTGCTGATTCTTCACCGTGATTTCCCGCTCTGGTTAGCAGGCGTGCTCATCGGGCGTGATTTGCTTTTGTTGCTTGGCGGAATGATGCTGTTAAGTCGACGGTCTGTCACTATCCCGGCGCGGCTTTTCGGCAAATACCTGTTCTTGGCCACAGTAATCCTATTGGCGAGCTATGTTATGCGCTATCCCTTCGGCCAGTGGCTTAGCGGGGGGGTTGTTTTGGCCTTATGCGCAGGGTCGCTGATTGACTATTCGAGGGTATTTTTGAAAGTGAGCCGGAGCGGTCAACTCCCGGATTACGACGACCAGCCACAACATCGGCGATTGCGCGTCGGCATTACGGCCTTGATTCTGGTTGTCTATGGTGCAGTGTGGATATGGCAACAGTTCGGATGAGCGGCACGATTGCGTGACTATCCGGTTAGGGCTTTTGACCGCCGGTTACCACCCTTTGCAAATACTCCTGCACGCGCTTGACGACAATTCTCCCCGACGGTTCCGCATCGTTGAAATTCAGCCAGCCGACTTCGCCGGCCAGATTGTCGGCCGACTGGAAAAACGCATCGCGCACTTCTAGTTGCGATACACGCGCCCGGTGATCCGACTCGAGTGCGTCGAGCGCCTCGAGTACTGATCGTTTGCCGCGGAGATAGTCAAACTTCACGCTATCAGCATACTCGCTCGCCGTACTTGCGGCCTGTGCGACAACCGGCATTTCCATCCCCAGTTGCCAGAGGTTTTTCCATTCGGCGCCAACCGCGGCTTCAACTTCCAAGCGAGCTGAGTCTTTCCGGCTGATTGCCTCGTCCCGTTCGGCAGAGACTCCCGCTTTCGGACCGCGCGCAAACAGCGGCCAACGCAGGTCAGCCGATAGCGACCAGACATTGTGTTTTTCTGCAAATCCGGCATTGCCGGAGAGAGAATCAACAAACCCAAACCAGCCGCGAAGTCCGATGTTTGGATACCGAGTCGCGATTCCAAGCGCAATGTTGGATTCAACAACGCCGATCTGCGCCGATTGCATTTTCATCGCCGGATTGTTTTGGAGTGCTTCGGATTGCAGGTAGGCCACCGACATCTTTCCGAAACGTTCCGAGGTCATGATCATCCGTAGTGGCACAAACTGCTCGACCAGGTCGCCGCTTGTGTACCCTGTCGAATCCAGAAGGATAACGGTGTCCAGTACCGGCCTTCCCATCAGAAGATGGAGCGCGGCGTAACTTTCAGCAAGCACCCGACGCGCCGACATTAGATCCCTTACATTGTCGAGCCTTCGTATCTCCCATCGCGGTGAGTCATCTGTGGCATTTTCACTGGCGAAGGCGTTCAGCCGTGCGATCTCCTTAAGCTCAACGATACGGTCACGCAAACCGGTTAGTTCGAGTATCAGTTTCTGGGCTGTAAGGCAATCGCGGTACGTGGCGCGAATACTTCGCTCTAGATCAATAGCCGCCTGCGCATACGAGGCCGAGTCGGCAACCCGACGATAGCTGGCGGCTTTCGTAGATTTAATAACTGATGGCGCAAACAGCGGCTGGCGCACTTCTACGCCGGCACGATACCGCCCTTTTGAAACTAAGCCGCCGGTATTATCTGTAGCTGTCGACGACGCCGCGGTCGCCGACGCATCTATCAATACGCTCGGAAGATACCCGCCGCGCAAATTCTCAAGGCGCTGACCGGCCGCGTCGATTCGCGAAATCATCGCCTGCAATCCCGGATTCTGAGTTTCGGCATTGGAAAGAACTTCGGCAAGTGTCAGCACTTGCGTTTCCGGCAATAGCGTAAACTCGTCAACAATCTCTGCTTGTGACCAGATTTCCGCCGACACGGGCTGACCCGTGACTTCTAAGATTGATTTATTCAGCACAAAGCCGCGCTGGCCCGGATATTCAAGCGGAAGATCAGCCGGCAAAGCTCCCTGTGCGATGCGCACCGTTTTCCAGGCGGCAAACAGCGCCGCACCCTGTTCGCCGCGCACTGAACTCGACGACGACAACCCCTTCTCTACCATAAACCGCCCCTCGGAAGTGTGAACCGGCAAGAGATCGTGCGAGGCGTTCGAGGCAAATTGATCAATAGCAGGAAGCGCCAGTCCCCAGAGCGGCCCGACATACAACGCGTCGAATGGCTTGGGCAATCCCGAGTATCCCTTGAAGTATGCAAAAGTGCCGTCGGCATTGTACCCCTGCGCCCAGACCACTTTCAGACCCAGCTTCTTCCCGGTCTGCCAGCATTTTTCATAAAAGGCGGTGTCGCGAATTCCATTATTGAATGCGAGGACTCCCAGAACTCTCGGATGATATAGCGCAATGATATCGGTCATGTCCTGCCGAAGTTGGTCGGGGCGGGTCTGCACCGTCACATTCCCCGCAATCGAACGACGGTCGCTACCCAATAGCCCCTCGGCCTCCGGATCATTCTGCCACATTCCGACAATCGGCCGATCGAATCCGGCCTTCAAGAGTTCTTCGATCACCCATGGGCCAATTGCTACCACTATGTCAATTGAAGTATCGCGGGCGAATTCGGCCGCCATCGCCGCACATTGGTCTTTTTTCCAATTGGCCGACTTGTACCCATTCGGCAGGTAGAGAATCTGTAAATTGGACGGGATCAGATGCTCAAGGGCATCCCTATACTCGTTTCGTACTATAGTGTGCGTGTAGTAGTCGCCGGCTTCGAAAAAGCCGACCCTGACAACTTTTCGCGGGGCGGCAGAATTTGTCGCGACAAAAACCGCCAACAGCAATCCAGCCAAAAAGATAACTCGTCTCACTTTACTCCTATTCACAACTCACATTATACACCAAAATGACGGCTCGCGGCAAGCGGAGTATGTCTATCTTATCTATCCCGGCGACTAGTCGCATCTGCCGTTCCATCACTTTTTTTGGCGTAATCGAAAATTTGTGTTGACGTAACCCTGGACTTTTGCCGATACTGCTTTTGACACTAAGCAAGATTTCTATTAACTGATAATAAGAACGCCGCGATTACAAGGAAAAGTTAGATGGTAATCACAATGACAAAAGCCAATGTTTGCCTGGCACAGCCGGGCAGTATTCGCTGCGGGAGTGTCCCTTTGCTATAG
>JBGAWZ010000076.1:0-7060 GCA_044227335.1 Candidatus Zixiibacteriota bacterium
CTCGCGATATCCGATACCACTTATTCAGAACGCGAAAGCCGGCAAACGCGCCGGCCAGTTTCCATTTCTGATTCACCTGGGGGTTTACTTTTTTCGGTCCAAGGCTTTGGCGCAATACGCGAAATGGGAGCGCACGCCGTGCGAGATGGCCGAATCGCTTGAGCAACTGCGAGTACTTGAACATGGCGCGAAAATGCGCGTCTTTTATACACGGATGAAATCAATCACGGTTGACACACCGGCCGATTTGCGCCGGTTGTCGGCCCATGGAAGATAGCGGGAAGGGAGACCGGTTGTGGATCAGCCAAAGTATATTTTTGTAACCGGCGGCGTGGTGTCGTCGCTCGGCAAAGGGATCGTCGCCGCCTCGCTGGGGTTATTGCTCCAAAGGCGGGGACTGAAAATTCAGAACATCAAATTCGATCCGTACCTGAACGTCGATCCGGGGACGATGAATCCGTTTCAGCATGGGGAGGTATTTGTCCTGGATGACGGCTCGGAAACCGATCTTGATCTGGGACACTACGAGCGATTCTTGGATCAATCGCAGTCGCGGCTTAACAATGTCACGACCGGTCAGATTTACCATACGATTATCACACGTGAACGTCGGGGGGACTATCTCGGCGCGACTGTGCAGGTGATTCCGCACGTCACCGAGGAAATCAAGAGCCGACTCAAACAGCTATTCAAAGTGCCGGAGCCACCCGATGTCGTGATCGCCGAGATCGGCGGGACAGTCGGTGATATCGAGTCGCTTCCGTATCTTGAGGCGATCCGACAGGTGGGACTGGAAGAAGGTGACCGGAATGTCATGTTTATTCACGTAACGCTCGTGCCCTATATCAATACGGCCGGTGAATTCAAGACCAAACCGACTCAGCACTCAGTCAAAGACCTGCGCGAGATTGGAATCCAGCCGCATATGCTGATCTGCCGGTCGCAGAAACCGCTTTCTGATTCTCTTCGGCAGAAGATATCGCTTTTTTGTTCGGTACCAACGCCGTCGGTGATCGTGGCTGAGGATGTCAGCACTATCTATGAAGTGCCGCTCCATTTCAGCCGTCAGCATATGGACAAAATTGTGTGCCAGCATTTCGGCTGGCCCGATGTCGAGCCGGATATGGTCGAGTGGGAATCGTTGGTCGAGCGGATCAAGAATCCGTCGCGACGGTTACGCATCGCGATCTGCGGAAAATATGTCAATCTCAAAGACGCCTACAAATCGATCATAGAATCGTTTGTGCATGCCGGCGTGGCTAATGACGCCGAAGTGAATTTGATCTGGGTTTCATCTGAGGATATCAAGCATGGCGGCGCGGAGAAATATCTGGCTGATGTCGACGGACTATTGATTCCGGGTGGCTTTGGCGAGCGTGGGGTCGAAGGCAAGATTGATGCGATTCGGTATGTTCGCCAAAACAACATCCCGTTTTTCGGTATTTGCCTAGGAATGCAATGCGCGGTGATCGAGTTCGCCCGCAATGTATGTGGGCTAGCTGATGCCCACTCGTTTGAGTTCTATCGTGATCTGAAGCACCCGGTCATTCACCTGATGGCCGATCAGGAGGGAGTCACCGAACTGGGCGGCACGATGCGCCTCGGCGCGTATCCGTGCGATCTGGACCGGGGTAGCCGGTCGTTCGCGGCGTATGGCATGCCGAGTGTTTCTGAACGGCACCGTCACAGATACGAACTGAACAACGTGTACCGCGACATGCTCATTCAAAATGGTTTGCTGGTTGCGGGTGTGTCGCCTGATCAGCGGCTGGTCGAAATTGTAGAGATTCCGTCGCATCCCTGGTTTGTCGGGGTCCAGTTCCATCCGGAGCTGAAATCGCGACTGATTCACCCGCACCCGCTCTTCCGCGATTTCATTCGCGCGGCGGTGGAGTATCAGATCAAACGCACCGGTTCGACCGCTCCGGCAATTGAACAGGTGGATATGACGCGCACCAGAAGTTAGAAATGGTGCCGGGGGAGGCAATTGTGCCGAGGAGATTGACAAGGGTGGTTGTACTCACGGTACTTTTGGCGACCCTTGCGCCTGTGCTGGGAATATTCAATTGTACATCGACTACTGATTCGAAGATTGAAAAGGAAATCTTTTACGGCCGGTTTATTTACGAACACGACCCGCACTTTGTGGGCGGCATCGACACGGATTTGGTGAAGTTCACAATCGAGGGGACTGAGTATTCAATCGTCTTTTCCACTTTCCACTCCAAGATCTGCAGTTCGGCAGGTAAGGCGTATGATTTCGGGACTAACACCCTAACACTTGTGCCAAAGACAAAACTGCAGTCAAACTGCGACACTATCCATATCCCGAAGGGCATTTTTTCAAGCCGATTTGTAGGCGACAGCATCTATCTTTATAAGTTTGACTCGGCCGCATCCAAAGGGTACCGTTTCGATCTCGCAAAGTAGCGCCACACAACGAGTTCGACTGTAACCTGCATAGGGATAGCAGGTTGACATTCGCATGTTGGTTGCGTATTGTGCCTGCTTACCCGGCGTGCGCCGGCTGAAAGTATGGCGAATTATTTGAAGCATTTTATCGCAACTGCACTAATCTTAGCAATCGCAATCCTTGGCCCACTATCTGCCTTTGCGCAAATACCGTTAGCCGACAGCGGCGTTGTGCGCGGGACAGAGTCGTTTGACAAGCCAATAAACCCGGATCTGTATTTGATAAGGCCCGGAGAACGCCTGGTAGTGACACCAATTCGCGCGGGGATACCGTCTATGGAGTTGGTTGTGGGGCCGGAGGGAAAAATTGTCGATTCTCGCCTGGGCGTCATTGATGTCAACGGTATGACGCTCTCGGATGTGCGCAAGCGATTGGTTACTCCGCTCTCCGGACAATATCGTTCTGCCGATATCGATGTTTCGATTGCGGCGCCACGACGGGTGTTTATCACCATTACCGGGGCTGTGCGACATCCCGGAAGTTACCTGTTAACGACTTCGCAGAAAGTGTCCGAAGCCATCGATCGCGCGGGCGGCCTGACCGCGCCGGCGTCCACGCGCCGGATAGAATTTTCAGGTGGACCAAAGACGCTTCGGGTCGACCTGGACCGTGTCAGGTACGCGCAAGATGTGACAGTCGATCTGCCGCTCTACGCTGGAACGACCGTTGTGGTGCCGCTCCGGTCAAACAAGTCGATACGAGTAGTAGGCGAGGTACTCTATCCACGCGAGATAGAACTTGTCGACGGCGACACGCGAGAAGGCGTCTTAGCGCTTGCGGGGGGTGTACTTCCGACCGGCGATGTGTCGGCAACTTATCTAACAGATGACTCCGCCAATCGCTCAAGCGCTGATCTGCAGGACGGAGATATTCTCCATATTCCATTTGGAACTTCAACGTTGTCCGAACGGGGTGTGATTGTCTCCGGTGCGGTTGTACGTCCGGGCGGATACGCATTTCGCAGTGGGCAGACTTTTGAAGAAGTGATTACTGCGGCCGGAGGAGTGACTGAATCCGGCGTTTTAACTCGATCTGTTATTTTCAGGCGTGCGCCCAGAATGGAACCGGGGTCGGACACTATTCTGCCTACTCCTCTTTGGAATCTCTTCGACGAATCATCCAAAGCCCGACGAGTTGTTCTGGCGCCTTTGGATTCAATCTATGTGCCGGCGGGAGTCGGCGTAGTCAAAGTTACCGGCCAGGTGCGCAGGCCGGGTATCTTTCCGTTCACTGCCGGTCAAACAGTTGAAAGTTATGTTGGTGGTGCTGGCGGCTATGGTGTCGCAGTTAGCAATATCGCGGTGAGCATCCGCAATCGGGTCACCGGGCAGGTTTTGCTGGCGTCGCCGCAAGCAATCGTTGCTGATGGCGACGAAATCTTGATTTCACTGACGGAAGGCAGACGATGACCAGCCGGCCGGGAAACAATTTTTTCAGATTTTTAGACGCGATCGCCGCGCACCGTGGTTTGGTGGTGGGCACCGTGCTCGCTGGTCTTATTGTGTCGGTGCTGATTGCTCTTGTTCTACCAAAATGGTACAAGGGCGAAGCGCTCCTGCTTCCCCCCAAAGAACAGACTATTCAGAGCGCAGGGTTGGCCGAGCTGGCTAAAGTGACCTCGGTAGCCGGAGGACTTAATCTGCCCGTTTTGGTGACAGCGTCGGATTTGTACGCGCGGATGCTCCGCAGTCACGCGATCTGCGATCCAATAATAGAGAAATTCGGGTTGGCGGAGCGATTCGGAACTGCCGGTGGAACAGAAACATATGTCGAGTTGATGGCGCGCGCTCGGTTTCAAGTGACTAACGAAGGTCTGGTGTCAGTTAGTGTCGAGGACAAAGATCCTAAAGTAGCGGCCGATCTGGCCAATGCCTTTGTCAATGAATTGATGGCGCTCGATCAGAAGATTTCGTCTTCGCGGGCGACCAAGAACCGCGAATTCGTGCAGGAGCGGCTTGGCCGGGTCAAGGCCAAGCTTGATTCTTCTCGCCGTGCCTTGGAGCAATTTCAGCGCACCAATAGAGCAGTCGATTTTGACGAACAAACGCGGCTTGCTATTACACAGGCTACTGATCTGAAAGTGGCCCACGCAAAAGTTGATCTTGAAGTCCGCGCGCTTGAGCGACTGGTCGGGGAAGATAGTCCTGAACTTGCCGACAAGAAAGCGCGCCGTGATATCATCGCGCGTCAGCTTTCCGATCTTGAAACCGGAACCCGCGACAGTTCGTACTTTGCCCTGCCGGTTTCGCGCATACCGGCGCTCAAAGGGGAGTACGAACTTCTGTATAGCGATGTGAAGGTCAACGAAGGACTGTACGAGACTTTGTTGAGTCTATTGGAACAGGCCCGAGTGCAGGAGGGAAGCGAGGCCGGGACGTTTAGCGTGCTTGACCATGCCCGTGTGCCGGAACTGCGCAGTCGCCCCAAACGATCGCTGATTGTGCTGGGCGGAACCGGATTTGCCCTGGTGCTGGCGCTACTATTGGCGGCCTGGTTTGAATATTTACGGGGACTCGAAGAATCTTCGCCCGATGATTACCGCCGTGCTATGCACTTTTTGAATGCCTATCTTGGCTGGTTGCCCGGAATGCGGAAAAGATAGTCGGGGGCGGGCACTGGAATTTGCCGTATAAGGAAACAATATGAGCGACTCAGTAATTTCACAATCGTCACGCTTGGGCTCCAGTACAAAACACGGGCATCACTGCGTGATCGGCGATAAAGTGATCATTGGAGCGGGATGCGAAATCGGCCACCATGTGGTGATCCACGAGGAAACTCAGATCGGCGACAATGTTCGTATCGACGACGGCGCGGTGATCGGCAAGAGGCCGATGCGCGCGGCCAACTCGGCGGTAACCAAAGAGCAGGATTTGCCGGGAGCGGTGATTGGTCCGAACTGTATTATTGGAACGCACGTGGTAATCTACCGCGGGTGCACAATCGGGACCAAAGTGTTGATCGCCGACTTGTCTACGGTGCGTGAAAATGTCTCGATAGGGGATTTCACGATCGTCGGACGGGGCGTCGCAGTCGAAAATTTCTGCAAAATAGGACGGTATGTGAAACTTGAAACGAATGTCTATGTAACCGCCTATTCCGAGATTGAGGACCGGGTCTTTGTAGCGCCATGTGTGGCGACCTCAAACGACAATTTCATCGGTCGAACCGAAGAGCGGTTCAAGAACTTCAAAGGTGTGACCATCAAGAAAGGCGGACGGGTGGGCGTGCATGCTACCGTGTTGCCGGGAATCACGATAGAGCAAGATACGCTGGTTGCGGCGGGCGCGCTGGTGACCAAAGACACGCCGGCCCGTAAAATCGTGGCGGGAGTTCCGGCCAAAGTATTTCGCGATGTTCCCCCCGAGCAACTGCTCGACGCCCAGGGGTGGAAAGAATAACAACAGGAGTTTGTATGGCAGTTCCATTGCTTGATATGAGTCGTCAGTATGCATATTTGAAAGACGACATGAACAAGGCGGTGCTTGATGTCCTCGCCCACGGGCGATTTGTGCTCGGACCCGAAGTTACCAAATGCGAAGAAGAGCTCGCGAAGGTGTGTGGAGCCAAGTACGCAATCGGGGTTGCGTCGGGTACCGATGCGCTCTTGATCGCTCTTCGTGCCTGCGGGGTGAAACCGGGGGACGAAGTCATCACATCCAATTTTTCGTTTTTTGCCTCAGCCGGCGTAGTCTCGCGCTTGGGCGCAAAGCCGGTGTTTGTAGAGATCGAACCGGACACCTACAATATCGATCCGAACGCCATTGAAAAGGCGATCACACCGAAAACCAAAGTCATCATGCCAGTGCATCTGTTCGGTCAGCTTGCCGATATGGATCCGATTCTGGCGATAGCAAAAAAGCATGGCCTCAAAGTCATCGAAGATGCCGCTCAGGCCGTTGGCGCCGAATACAAAGGGCGTCCGGCCTGTTCGATGGGTGATTTCGGCTGTTTGTCGTTTTACCCGACGAAAAATCTTGGTGGAGTGGGTGACGGCGGCATGATTCTGTGCAACACGGATGAAGATTACAAAAACTGCCGGTCGCTTCGCGCCCATGGCGAAAACCCGAAATACTACCACAGGACGATCGGATATAATTCGAGGCTGGACACTATTCAAGCGGCGGTACTGCTGGTGAAGCTCCCCCACTTGCGCAAATGGTCGGAGAAGCGGTTGGAACATGCCAAAGTGTACAATCGTGAACTGGCTGGTTTGCCGGGACTGCGCACTCCTGTTATCAAAGACTACTCGACTTTGCACATTTTCAACCAATACACGCTGGCGTCGCCGCGCCGCAAAGAGATCGAAGCCGAACTGCAAAAGGCGGGAATTGGCATGATGATTTACTATCCCGTGCCGTTTCACAAGCAGGACTGCTTTGCTGATTTGGGATATAAGCCGACCGATTTCCCGCATTCATCGAAAGCGGCTGACGAGGTCTTTTCCATTCCTATTTATCCGGAAATGACAGCGGCCGAGCAAAGCGAAGTAATCACCGTCTTGAAGCGGATCTTGTCCTGATCCTCTGATCAGGCGGAAAGCGTTTGAGTCATGTTGGCCGATCGAATTCGCGCGATACTCGGCAT
>JBGAWZ010000077.1:0-7020 GCA_044227335.1 Candidatus Zixiibacteriota bacterium
GTGACGATATCGATAAACGCAACATGGTGATCGATGAAATCCCGAAGTTCCTCCACCATGTTGATGACAATTATGGTCAGCCCAATGGCCACAGTGACTACCAACAGAGACTGCAGAAAGTAGCGAATGAGATATCGGTCGAGCGTCTTTATCATTAGTGAGTCAGCTCGTCTTGCGAAACCAGGCAAAAAGCGGCCGTTCTGATACGACAATATAGATGAGGTAGATGCCCAGCGATCCCAGAAAGATATTTGCCCCCCACATAGCGACAAAGGGCGACACCACGCCGCGATCGGCCAGATCCTCACCCCCGATCAAGAATGCCCAGTAAACGACAAAAAGCAGTATCGACATGGCAATAGCCACGCCCATGCCCGAGCGGCGGGACATCATACCCAGAGGCGCGCCGACAATGACAAATATCAGGGCGGCTGTCGGGATAGAATATTTCTTGTAAATCTCGACCAGATATTTGTTGGCGAAACGTGTTTGGGTCTCGATCTGCTCGCGGCTCCGCTCAATATGCTGACGGAGAACCATCGCGTCGCTTCGCACCAGTGCGTAGGCCAGCGAATCCGAAGCTGTGTCCTTGGAAAAGTTGTACGTGAAGTCTTTGCCGAATAGGTAATCGTATTTCTTGTTGAGTACTTCGTTGATATGATCGCGGTTGGGTTGTACCGCGGTCATCGCCTTGTCGACATTGTCGCGCATTTCGGAAATTCCCATTTCACGGTCTGTCCGAAGCTCCGATTCGCTGCGAACCAGTTCCGAACCGGTGCCGCTGATACTGATAACCTGGTTTTCGAAATGCACTTTGCGATAATTATCAGGTTCCATCAGGTCAAGCGAGTGAATCTCGCCGTCGTACAGGGTGAACTGCATATTTCGGCCGTTATCGGTCATCTTCAGATAGCCGTGATCGGCCACCACAATACGCGGTTTGCTGGGGACTTTGGTTTCGGTGATCCGGACGCCGCGGACGAGCGAAGTGGCGTGGTCGATGTTGTCGATCAGAACCAGATACCCCGGAATATCGGTGATGAATACCCCTGACTTGAACACAAGAGTCGGCCGCATCGCGCTGATATCGCCATACAGCAATCGTGCGCGGCGGTTGAGGTCAGGAAGAATCTTATCATTGAACTGAATCATGCCGTAGGACAATAAACCGGCGAAGATGATCAAGGGCATGAGTATGCGCAGGACATTGACGCCGGTCGCTTTGATCGCGATAATCTCAAAGTCAGAAGAAAGCCGCCCGAAGGCCATCATCGTGGCCACCAAAACCGACATCGGCACCGACAGCGCCAACATCCAGGCCAGATTGAGCCCTATCAATTCGAGCACCACCCCCAAACCGATATTCTTATCGATGACCGTATCGATTATGCGCGGGACATAGTCGATGATCAAAAGGAATGTGATAATGAAAAAGGCCAGAAAGAAAGGTGCGATATGTTCGCGCAGGATATAACGATAGAGTATTTTCATAAGGCCTTTGTCAATATATCCGTTATACGCACGCTATCAACCAGAATGTTCCCCCTGTTGCGCCGGAAGGCCGCTCGTGCGTACATTGGGGAGGGTTATGGATCAAAAGCCGATTAAAGATTTCGTCATTGACGACAAAATCGAAGGATTCTTTGTCGTCCGGCGGCGCGAAGTGCGCGAGTTTGTGCGTGGACAGTTTGTCTCGCTGGAACTGGGGGACGCGTCGGGGCGCATCGACGCGGTCTGGTGGGAACCTGATCAGTTCGCGCTGACTGAACTGGCCGAAGGGATGGTCGTAAAAGTTCGGGGCGAGGTCGGCCAGTATCGCAACAAAGTACAGTTTGTCGTCACGCGCCTAAGGCAAGCTCAGCCCGACGAATACGAATTGGACAAAGTACTGGCACACTCGAGTCAATCGCGCGAAGAACGCTTGGGACGAATTCGCGCTCTGACCGACAAGATCGAAAACGGGTACATCAAGTCGCTGACCGAATCATTTTGGTCCGATAGCGAGTTTTTGGAACGGTATCTCTACGCCGCGGCCGGAAAACTCTGGCACCACGCTTATATTGGCGGGCTCTCGGAACATTCGTGCAATGTGACTGAACTGGCATTGCGGGTGGCGGTCGGGTATCCGTTCATTAACAAAGACTATTTGATTTTCGGCGGACTATTTCACGATGCCGGCAAAATGGACAGTTATTCCACTGAGATGGTGATCGACTTCACCGACGCCGGCCGGTTGATCGATCATATCTGTATAGCGGACCACTGGGTCGCCGAGCGGGCGACAAGAATCGACGGATTTCCGCCGATCCTACTCACCAAGCTCCGTCATATGATATTAGCCCATCAGGGCGAACGCGCTTATGGTTCACCGGTTGTCCCACAGATGCCCGAAGCATTCATTTTGTACTATTGTGACGAGATCGACAGCAAGATGGGGGCAATAGACCGGATACGGACTCGCCAGGGGGAATCCGGTTGGTCGGACTATGTCAAAGTGCTCGACCGATTCCTGTACTTTGGTGAGGGCGACTTGACGAGAGAGTAATGGTCAACTCGACGGCAAAAAAACTGTCTGTATTCCCCGGCATTCCGAAGTGCTCGCGCGCTTATCTTGTCCAATGTTTGTTGGTCCAGCGT
Source organism: Candidatus Zixiibacteriota bacterium (assembly GCA_044227335.1). GTDB lineage: Bacteria > Zixibacteria > MSB-5A5 > GN15 > FEB-12 > JACRAV01. The sequence continues at coordinate 2,638 of JBGAWZ010000077.1, forward strand.
ATTTGAGAATCGCCTTGCCTTTTTGACTGGTTGGGGCGATGTTAGGACTCCCGGATCATTCGGGACGCCAATTTGAATCGGAGAGATGGCCGAGTGGTCGAAGGCGCACGCCTGGAAAGCGTGTAGGCGGAAACGTCTCCTGGGTTCGAACCCCAGTCTCTCCGCCAGACTTTGTCTGGACTATGGGCCTTCGGCGCTATTTCTCCAGCAGTATCTCAGGTTTCGACAACATTGGAATTCTCCACGAGTAAGTGGCTCAACCTTGGGCCTTCGGCGTTTCGTATCAAGATTTCAGCCAAACATTGAAGTTCGATACGCATCCCACGTCCCCCGCCATTGCCCAACACTCCAACCCATAATATTACTTGACAACGAGTTAGCCGATTGCATATTCCCCTGCGAATGGCATTTGTGACCATTTTGTGACCCGGAAACCAGGTGTTTTATTGGAAATATCTACAGACAGGGAAACAACTGGTATCTCGACCCCAAGGTGAAAGGCCGGCGGGTCTGTAGGCGAGTGGACTCGTCGAAAGAAGTAGCTCAGCTTCCCCTCAAAGACATAGAAGTTCAAGCCACGCGTCGGGAGTTCGGGTTCCTCAACGAAGATGTTCCCATTCAGCGATTCTTAGCTGAATTCGAGGCCTGCTCCAAAACGAATCATCGTGACCGTACTACCAAGCGATACGGAGCGGTCATAGATCATCTTAGGGAGTTTCTAAAACGTCATCCGAAAATCGTGTTGTTGTCGCACATGACTCCGGCAATCATCGATCAATACCCAGCCAATAAGGTAGAGAACTATGCGTTTTACTCGGGCAATAGTCAGACGACCAGGCTCCTCTCTGGTCAACGGCCTGACCTCAGCCAATCTTGGAGCTGTTAACTACGAATTGGCCCTAGTCCAGCATGATGCGTATGCGTGTGCGCTCCGGGAGTGTGGCTTGACGGTCATTGTACTTCCACCCGACGACGACTACCCAGATTCGACTTTTGTCGAAGACACAGCCTTGCTGACACCCGAGTGTGCGATCATGATGCGTCCCGGCGCCTCTTCAAGGCGAGGAGAAACTAGGCAGATAGAAATGGTAATTAAAGAGTTCTTTCAAACTGTTGAGCGGGTTGACTCACCTGGGACTGCCGATGCCGGTGACATTATGATGGTTGGCGGTCACTACTACATTGGGTTATCCACTCGCACCAACCTTGATGGGGCTGAGCAGATCATCGGAATACTCAAATTGTACGGGATGACTGGTTCAGCCTTACCGTTGAGACACATGCTCCACCTGAAATCGGGTGTGTCGTATCTCGAAAACTCCAATCTGCTCGTGGCTGGCGAACTTAAAGATCACCCTGAACTGAAGAAGTTCACCCAGATACCAGTTGAGGACGATGAACAGTATGCGGCAAACAGTCTTTGGATAAATGGCACAGTCTTAGTTCCCGCCGGCTTTCCGAAGACCGAAACTGCAATCAAGTCGCTCGGCTACAAAACGGTCACGCTTGATACTTCAGAATTTCGCAAACTCGATGGGGGGCTGAGTTGTTTGTCGCTGAGATTTTGAACGTGCTACTCATAACCACGTATCGATTCCAATTCGACTCCCCGAATAGGGTAGACTTGAGAACTTTAGAGTACAAAAATATTTCAAGAAATAACTTACCCTGATATCTTTCTCGCTGTCCTATACGTACCACTCCAGAGTTCGACTCACAAGTCTTTGGTCATTCTGGGATCCCCACTTCCGCGAAATGCACGTTGGGCTACTTTCGTTAGTTATGCGCCTACCAAAAATCCTTGGAGGACGCAATCATGGTGCTTGCGGATAAAGACCCGTCTCGCAATATTTCGGCGTATCTGAAAGATGAAAATACGGGTGACCAAGTGGGAGAGGGATCGAATTTCGGGCAGCGATTGAAGAATTTTCTTCTAGCGCCGCAGTCGCATTTCACCCCCCTCTATCTCGCCTGCCACATTAAAGTCACTGCCTATCTTGCCGTCCAAAGGACCCGGGGGCGGGAGCTGCCAGGACGGCGAGTTTCGGGAAATGACGCTCTGAGTGACGTCGCTCACGATCTTCTCAAATATGTCTTTCTCGAAGACAGTGGGCCGCACTTCCAGAAAATCAAGAAGTACTATGAGTCGTGTGGTGTTGTTGACTTTTCGCAGGCTGACTCTGTCTACCTGGAATTGCTCTACTTGCCGTTTTTCTACCGACTACTCAAACAGGGGCTCTATAGAGAGCTGAGGCGGGAGCATCCCGAAAAATCAGCCCGCCTTAAGACCGTAGAGAACATTTTTCACTCAGACGAATACGTGGAAGTGCCATGTCGACCGGGCTACCTTGCGCTCTGGAGTTCGCTCGACTCACTCTGCTTGGATGCCAAACCGGTAACACGTGAATTGATGGAGCGACTCGCGTGGGAGTCAGTGCGGGCTCAAATGTCTACGACTGATATTTGTCGGGACTTTTTTGAGAGGCTCGCGATGGAGACCAATTTTCAGAATTTCGAGGGCCGGCGTGAACTCTCCTATGTGCTCGCGATGACAATTGAACGTCTGGTGCTTGAGATATCGCCGGTCGGAGACATTTGGGGGACCCCCGAAGACGAGCGGAAACGTCAGGCGATTCAAATAGCAGCCGACCGCGCCCACAGTCGACTCGAAACAACCCATCTACCACAATTAGTTAGAGAAGGGGCTGTGACCGAAGTCAATTCCGTATACTACGCCCGTTCTTGCCGACTTTATCTGGATGACCGGTGTGACGGAAAGGGGACCGACTCAATGGCCGAGTACTTTCGGGCGGGATTCCCATTGGAGTATCACGACAAATATGATCAGCTCTACAAATACAGGTTTTTGAAAATCATGGGGTTGGCGAAACAATACTATATCGAGGCGGTCGATGATTTACTCTAACAGTTTGTCTTTTCGGGGACTAAACCCTTAGGAGCGCTTATGGAACGAGCAGGAATACATCCGTCACGAGACGAACCGTTCGCCTACTGGAAGAACCGCGCGGGATCGGACGAGCGTGGCCGGATCGACGAACATCTGAAAGCATGCGAGTTTTGTGCGGAGATCGTGGCTGATCTGACCGCGCTATCGGAGGCAGAAGCGGAAATCGCTAAACGACCCGCGTCATCGACGGCAGTTTCACAAATGCATGAAATGTACCGTCGCCTTTTTCTGGGGCAAGTGGTCAATCTCGATGGGCGCGAGGAGATACCTCGGACCGAATATCATCTGGCCGCCGACGGCAAACAGGCGGCTCGCCCGACAGTCGAAAACTTGGCGACCGTGTTCTCAAGCGATCCCGAGATCGTGCTCAAGATCATGCGCGACAACAAAGCGAATCGTACTTATCGGCACTTGATCGCCGATAATTCCGCGCTTACCTCGCATGTACTGGTTGAGTCGCCGGAATCGAACCGGTCGTATGTCACAGATGTTTCCGGGCATGCTGATATTGGTGATGCCGCCGAATTCGACGCGGCCTCGGCCAAGTGGCGGGTCAAACTCCCCGAGGCCGAGTTTCCGCTACTTCCGCTGGAAGTCGATATTGATCCTGCGACATCGCAGAAGGAAACTATCCTCGAAACTGACCGTGGCGACCGAGTTCGGCTGACTCTTGAGGAACGGGCCGGAAGCAGACAGATCAAAGTCGAGGTCTTGTCGCTTGAAGGTCACCCGCCCGCTGATCCGCTGACCGCCGCAATTTCATTCGGTTCTGTGACAGATACTAAACACGGCCTCGGCACCGCTCCGGTCTATTTTCGGGTTGATCAACTTCCCGCATCGATTCAACTCCGGCTCTACAAGTAGATGCACAAGTCACCTCTTGAATTCTCTCGTTACTGGGCCGAACTCATGGCGGCGGTCGATCAAGCGTCCGATACCGGGCTGTTGGTGATGACTCGATTGTGGACAGAACTTGCGCCGCAAAAGTCCGACCCCCGCTTCGCGCCGTATATCGACGAATACCGGGGACGAGTAGAGAGTCTTGTTACAGAGGGAAATATTCGTGACTTCGGCATTGACGACCTGGAGCAACTTCGTGCTGTAGTTACATCGCTGGGATTGACAGAAAAGCTGTCGCCCATTATCCGTGCCGAAGCAAAGTTGTGGGCGTTTGTCGGCGAACCGGCGAAAGCGGTCGAGTCGCTGACAGTCTTAACAGGTGAATGCCCGACCGTAGAACCGCCTGACGAGAACTCAAACGCCGGTTCCGAGCAGATTCTCTTGGAATTGACAATCAATCGCGTCGCCTCGACCGCACCGCAGACCGCAAGAATCCTCTCGGAGATACTGGCCGAATGGCAGTCAGAAACCTCTTCGCTCTCCCATGATTCCGCTTGGTGTATGCTGGTGCAACT
>JBGAWZ010000078.1:0-6945 GCA_044227335.1 Candidatus Zixiibacteriota bacterium
ACGCTGATTCCGAAAGTCGGCGGCGGGCGCACGATGGCTCTCGAGATTTTGATCGTGACCCCGGCTATCCGTGCGATTATCCGCGATGACAAGGTGCATCAGATTTATTCGATGATCCAGTCTGGACAGAAATTCGGAATGAAGACGATGAATCAGTCGCTCGGCGAGCTGTATCAGACCGGAAAGATCAGTATCAACGACGCGATGGGATACAGCCACAATCAGCAAGAATTGACTGAAATGCTCCAGCGCCAGAAGGCGCCGGCTTACAGTTGAGCGAATCGATGAGAAAGGATTACAGTCATGCCAGTCTTTGAATACAAAGGCAAGACACTCGCAGGCGCCGCCGTCCAGGGAACGATGAAAGCCAAGGACCGGTCGGAGATCGAGCGGCTTTTGAGGCAGAACCGTATTCTTGTTTCGTCGATCTCCCAGCGAGCCGCTGAAATCGACATCAAGTTCGGTACTGGAATCAAGCGGATCGAAATCACCCGGTTTACGCGGCAATTTGCGACCATGATTGGTGCGGGTTTGCCGATGGTCCAGTGCCTTGAAATTCTGGCCACCCAGAACGAGAACAAAGAGTTTTCCAAGGTCATCAATAAAGTCCGTGACTCGGTACAAGGTGGAACGACGCTGTCCGAGGCGCTTTCGCGCAACCCGAAGATCTTTGACCAGTTGTATGTCAACATGGTTGAGGCTGGTGAAGTCGGCGGCGCGCTCGATGCCATTCTGATGCGATTGGCCGCGTACCGTGAAAAGGCCGATCAGTTGATTCGCAAAGTGAAAGGCGCGATGGTCTATCCTTCGGTGATCGTTGTGGTTGCGGTCGGTGTGACATTTGCCATGCTCACGTTTATCGTGCCGGTTTTTGCCAAGATGTTCAAGGGAGTCGGTTCGGAACTTCCGGCACCTACGCAGATCGTCATGAACATCTCTGATTTTCTGAAGAACAATTTGCTGTATATGGCAGTTGGCGCGATTGGCGGCCTGGCCTTTTTCATCTACTGGAAACAGACGCCGTCGGGAAGGCTCAATTATGACCGGTTCCTGCTAAAGTTACCTATTCTTGGTACACTTATCCGGAAATCGTCGGTCGCCCGGTTCACTCGTACTTTGAGTACGCTCTTGTCTTCGGGTGTGTCGATTCTTGAAGCGCTGGAAATTACAGCCAAGACTTCGGGTAACCAGGTTGTCGCCAACGCTATTAACAAGTCGGTTTTGGCGATTGCCGAGGGCGACACGATCACCGGTCCATTGAAAGAAACCGGAGTGTTTCCGCCGATGGTGATTCAGATGATCGGTGTCGGTGAAAAGACCGGTGGTCTGGACGAAATGCTGAGTAAGATCGCCGATTTCTATGATGAAGAAGTAAACGAAGCGGTCGCGGCGCTGACCTCGATTATCGAACCGGTGATTATCGTGTTCATGGGAGCCGTGATCGGCGGTATTCTCGTCGCGATGTATCTGCCGATGTTCGACATTATCGGAAAGATCTGACGGCTGGAGCGGGATGGAGCGAATGTCGTTCCGATACACCCTGGATCAGGCCAAAATGTGAGATTAAGAAAGACGGCGCCGGCAACGGCGCCGTTTGTTATGAGTACTGCAAAGATACCACGTCCCGGACTTCGCTGGTTCCTGCCATTTCGGCTGGCGACCTATGTCGTCCTGCTGATTGTCATCATCTTCTGGTTGCATGCACCGGGCTGGGCGCAAGCCGTGTTTGTACTCTATTCGCTGTTGACACTCGCCATGGCGGCTTCGACAACTTTCGCCGATCGTCTTGCCTCGCGCTGGATAGCACCGGTCGTCACAACTCTCCAGTTTGCCGCCGAGATCGCTATCGAGTCAGCCATCGTCTTCTCGACCGGCGATATCAATTCTCCTTATTTGGGCCTTTTCCTGCTGACCATTGTCTCGGCGGCGCTGGTATATCAATTGGTCGGAACGCTGGTAACGGCATCGGCGGCGGCCATAGCGTATTCGATTGTTGTATGGCTCTCGAAGTTTGGGCAGGGGGCAATCGACGGGGCTGATCCGGAATCGCTCTGGCTCGCCGAGCGAGCGACGCTGTATTCATTGCTCCTGCACCTGCTGGTTTTCTATCTGGTCGCCTTTATTTCCGGTATGCTCGCCCATCGTTTACGGGCGCAGGAAGAACAGTTGGCCGATACGTCGCTGGCTCTGCGGCGGGCACGACTTGAGACCGATGATATTCTGAGGCATTTGAATTCAGGTTTGTTGACCATTGATCACTTTGGGACCATCGTGTATTTCAACCGGACAGCCGAGCGGATATTGGGGTACGAGGAAGACCGGGTGCGAGGAATTCCATGCATTCGAGCATTTGGGGAGCGAATGCCTGTACTGGCCAGTTGTCTGATGGACGGAATCCAAAACGGGATCGAGCATCCCCGGCGCGAAATAGAAATAATTGACAGCCGGGGACAGGGATTGCCAATCGGCCTTTCAACCTCGATCTTGCGTGACGAACACCAGCGCCCGCGAGGCGTGATCGGAATCTTCTCTGATCTCACCGGGGCGAAGGAGCTGGAAGAGAAAGTCCGTGCGGCTGACCGGCTGGCGGCAGTCGGCGAATTGTCGGCGTCGATTGCCCATGAAATTCGCAATCCGCTGGCGGCCATTTCCGGATCAGTCGAAGTACTTCGGGCCGAACTACCGGTGAGCGGGGAAAACGCGCGACTGATGAATTTGATTGTCAAAGAATCTCATCGCTTAAGCCGGACACTGACAGATTTCTTAACCTACGCCCGGATCGGTCGCAAATCATATGAGCGGGTCGAATTGTGTCACCTGGTGACCGAAGCAATTCAAATCGTTAGTCATCATCATTCGTATCACTCCACTATTTTGCTTTCGGTGCAGGCCAAGGAGGCGTTTGTCTATGTGGCTGGCGATGATGACCTGCTCAAGCAACTGCTGGTCAATCTCATCATAAATTCGTGCGAGGCCATCGGAGATAATCGCCCCGGTCGGGTCGACATCGGGATCTCGGTCTCGCCGGCAGAAGCGGTATCACTTGTGGTGACTGATGACGGACCGGGAATATCCTCAGAACAGATGGATCATATCTTTGAGCCGTTTTATTCGACCAAAAAAGACGGCACCGGTTTGGGCTTGGCAATCGTTCAGCGGATCTGCTCGCTGTTAAAGCTCTCGATCACGGTGGAATCGCGACCGGAATCGGGCACGACCTTTCGTGTCGAGTTCCCGGTGATGGACCGAGCCGAAGAGGCGGGACAGCGCAGTGTGGCGACACCTCTGTCTGTAAGATAGACGCACTTTCCCCATCTTTTTTGGCCTTGCTTTTTGGGGCTCGGTGTATAACTTACCGAATCCTAAAATTGGAAAGCCACCTATGTTACTACGTTGCTATTGTTCATTCCGAATTGTTCTTCCCGTTACTGTCGCAATTCTTGCGTTCGTCTGTCTGTTCGGATGTGGCGGCTCTCAGCCGGCGGTGACACCCGAGACCAAAAGTGCGGTCGATGAGCCGCTGGTCACGACAAAAGCGGGTTACAGCCTGACCACCGGGCAGTTTTCGGAATTCATCAGGACTAATCGCTACAAAATTTCGGGGGGCATGCTTACCGCCGACACGGTTAAAGAAATTGTCGACAGTCTTCTGCTCGATACGTTGTCGGGACTGGCCGCGGATACGATCGATCTGACCCGGCACCGTCTGGTCTATCGAGACTTTACGCACCAATATCAGGATGCGCTTATCAAGAAGTGGACAGATGTCGAAATCACCAGCCGGGAGTCGGCATATGATTCGACCGAAGTCCTGAAGTTTTTCGAGGAGAATCCGGCGCGATTTCAGGCCGACGAACAGATAAAGGTTTACCAGATATTGGTCAGCGGGTACGGCCTCCTGGTTGGGCCCGACTCGCTTCACTATAAGAAGTTCACCAATGTCGAATTGCGCGAGAAGGCTCGTGAGCAGATCTTCATGGTGTACGACCTTCTCAAATACGGCGAGGCATTTCAGAACCTGGCGATCGTTTTCAATCAGGATGTGCAGACGCGCGACAACGCCGGGTTGGTGGGTTGGGTCAAGCGGGGGACATATATCGACCCCTTTGACTCAGTCGCTTTTGGTCTGGGTATTGGAGAGTTTTCAAAACCGTATTTGGACAAAGATGGTTGGCATCTGGTGATGGTCGACGGCCGCCTGCCCCAGGGACTCCTCCCGATCGACACGCCGGGCGTGTTCGAATATGTCCGGCAAACTCTGCTTTCCGACAAGCTGTATAAACGCGCTACGGCGGTTGCCGATTCACTCCGGCAGGGTTTGAAACTGGAACTGAACCCGGCGATTGCCGATTCGAATATTTATCGGGTTAACGACGAGACCTGGGCGGGTGTGATCAATGGTCGCGACACAGTGAAAGCATATGTGCTGGCGTATTATGAAGAGGCGATCAAAGGAAAGTATGGCGTTGACTCAAGCTCGGGGGATCAGCGGCTCGAAATGCTCAGGACAGCGGCCGACCGATTCCTGGCTATTCGGGCGGTGCAGGATCGTGGGCTTGACAAAGATACCGATATAGTATCTTTCAAGGATCGCCTGTGGTTTTCCAAGACCAAGCAGATAATCCAGAACCGGCAATATGATTTTGACTGGACCCCTTCCGACACTGCGCTCCGCGCGTACTATGAAGCGCACAAGAGCGACTACGAAGTTGTCAAGCCGACGACTTTGCAATACATGACTATCGGCGACTCAACTTTCGCCGCCTTTCTCCGTGATCAGGCAATTACCGGACTTGATTTGGCCGACATTGTCAGGGAGTTTGCTCCGAATAATCCGGGGGGAGTACTGAAGGTCACAGAAGTCATGACCGTAGGGGCGACAGATATTCCGTTTCCGATCTGGCAAGCCGCGGTGCTCACCGCGGCCGGAAGCGTATCTCAGATGATCAAGCATGAAGGCAATTTCGTGGTGGTCAAGGTGCTCTCGCGTAAAGAATCCCGCAACTTTGCGCTCGCCAAAGGCGAGATACTGGTCAAATTGCAAAAGGAGCATCAGCTACAGGTCTATGAGAGATTCCGGGACGGTTTGTATCAGCGGTATGGCGTCAAGTTTGTCGGCAAGATCGGCCCGATTCATCTGCAACCGTACTGGATACGAAACCAGAAAACGTGAACGACGACCAATCGTCGCCCAGCCAACAGATCAGCTTCACGCAGGAGCTCTGGCGCAAAGCCACCCACATGGGGGCGCTTATTATTCCAGCCGGATACTCCTTTTTTGACCTCAAACAATTGACAATGCTGACAATTATGGTCCCCTTCGCGGTGGCCATGACTATCATAGATGTCGCCCGGCTTCGAAATCGCGGGTTGTGGCGCAATGTCTTTTCGCCGGTCATTGGCCGGATGTTGCGGACTCATGAGATGTCCGGAGATTTCAGCGGGGCCACTTATATACTTTGGTCGGTGGTGGCGACCGTCGCCCTCTACCGACGGGACATAGCTGTTGCGGCCCTTGCATTTATAGTCGTTGGGGACTCCTTTGCCGCTCTTGTTGGCCGAAAATTCGGAAAGCATAAGTTTGGCCGAAAATCGCTTGAGGGGTCGCTGGCCTGCCTGGCCGGGACGCTCATAGTCGCTTTTGTGGCACCGGGTTTGGAGCGATCGGTAGCGATCGGTGGGGCGGTGGTGGCGACGGTGACGGAAGCATTTTCCGGTCCGATCGATGATAACGTGTCTGTCCCCCTGGTGTCGGGTGCGACTATGCTCTTTTTGGAGAAAATCCTCACCGGCACGTAAAAATTAGTGGCCTGTTTTGGGGGTGTTAGCGTATAATTTAGAGCAGGCAGAAAACAGATTTCACCTCACCACGTAGTATGGAGGTACTCGAATGTCCAAAGGCAAAGTCAAGTACTTTAACGAGCACAAAGGTTGGGGATTCATCTCCGCCGACGACTTTGATCAGGATGTATTCGTCCACCACACGGCGATCCATATGGATGGATATCGCACGCTCAAGGAAGGGCAGGAGGTAGTGTGCGAAGTGACCATGACTGACCAGGGACCACGTGCTCAAAACGTGACTTTGGCTGGTTAAGGCAAAACATTCAAAACTGTCTGAAGGCCGCCCGACAGGGACGGCCTTTTTTTTGTCCGGTAGCGGGAGAATCGTTCTGTAGATATATTCTAACACATGAAAGCAATAGACTTAAGATCAGACACGGTGACGAGGCCGTCGCCAGCGATGCGCCAGGCGATGGCCAATGCCGAAGTCGGCGATGACGTCTTCGGCGATGACCCTACTGTCAAAGAACTCGAATTGTATGTTGCCAAGCTTTTCGGCAAGGAAGCCGGTCTGTTTGTGCCGTCGGGTACGATGAGCAATCAGATACAATTAAAGGCGGCCTCTCTGCGCGGGTGGGAAATGCTCTGCGACCGGGAATGCCATGTCGTTAATTACGAAGTCGCGGGGCCGGTGGTGCACGCAGGACTGCTCGTAAATTTGCTCACAACCGAGCGGGGGATGCTTTCGGCGGAGATGGTGCGGGAGAATGTCAGGCCGAAAAATGTCCATGTGCCGGAAACGAAAATCGTTGAGCTTGAAAATACGCATAATCGCCACGGCGGGACAATTCTGCCGCAGGATGAGATTTTGAAAATGCGGAAAGTCTGCGATGAAGAAGGGCTGTGGCTACACTTGGACGGCGCACGGATTTGGAACGCCCATGTGGCGACTGGGATGCCGCTGGCTGAATTGGTCAGGCCATTCGATTCGGTGTCGGTTTGCTTTTCGAAGGGTCTCGGTGCCCCGATCGGCTCGATGGCGCTGGCGAGTAAGCCGTTTATCGAAAAGTGCCACCGCGAACGAAAGCTCTTTGGCGGGGCAATGCGACAAGTGGGAATCATTGCCGCGGCGGCCTTGTACGCGGTGAAGAATAATATCCC
>JBGAWZ010000079.1:0-6924 GCA_044227335.1 Candidatus Zixiibacteriota bacterium
AGATGACGTCCGGGGAAAAAAGGAAACTCGTCGCAGTTCCCATTAACTGCCACACGAGTTTTGGGATGTGCAAAGCAATTGTGGCGATGTATCATGTCGACAAATGCGAAACGTGAAAGTCGACGGGGACTAAAAAGTGGGTAGGTCGCGATCGCGCCTCAAAAAGCGGCTGGTCATTCCGGTAGTTGTAACTCTGGCCACGCTGTTTGTTTCGTATCGATTTGTCGAACAGGTCGGACGCGACAAACCAATCGGTGATCGCTTCGGTGTGGTGCGCGTATTCGACGGCGACACTGCCGAACTTCAGGGCGGCGATAAATTGCGATTATTGGGAATCGATACGCCAGAGGTCGGCGAACCGTATCACGATGAAGCCAAGCAGATGCTGGCGCGGTTGGCGGTCTCGCAATCTTGCCGGATTGAATACGGCGGCAAGCGGCGCGACAAGTATGGCCGGTTGTTGGGGTACTTATATGTCGACACCTGTTTTGTGAACCGCGCGATTGTCGCATCGGGTTTGGCGTATGTCTATCTGTTCGACGACTCTGATCTGAAGCAACGCGAAATATCCGAGTTGATCTCAGCGCAGAAAGAAGCTATGGCAGGCAAGCGCGGATTGTGGGGATTGCCACGCGAACGCGAGGCCTACTATGTTAACACGGTCGGATCGTTCCGACTGCACCGGCCGAACTGTCAGTCGATCGGTCCGCTACGTGAAGGTCGAAGTCACAAGTACGCATCTCGCGAGGAAGGGATGCTGGAGGGTCTGTCGCCGTGTCGGACGTGCAAGCCGTAAGGGGTTAGTCGTGATGCGTCACCCTTCGACAGGCTCAGGGTGACTTTGCTGGGCGCAAATGTTTTGATCTTAGTACATAAGTGGCGGGAAGAAAAAGTCACTACTCGGCGACTGCACTATTTCAAAAAAAACCCCCCGCCGATGGTGGCGGGTTTCAGAGATTTCATGTTCAGCAAATCAGAAACAGCTGGGGGCGGGGCCGGAGAGATATAGAAACGCGATCAGGTGGGACAAGTCAGCGATATCGACGCCGCCGTCAAGAGAACCGTCGACATTTGCGGCGAACCGACAGCCCAGAGGCGCGAACGAGATATACATGTAGTCAATGAGGCGGGACAGGTCGGCGATATCGATTGAGCCGTCGAAGGAACCATCGACATTGCCGCACTTGCAGGCCGTGCCTGAGACATAGATCGCGGCCGACAGACTCCGGCTGAGAGTACCGAGCGGGCCGGTGCCGGTAACTGAGATAGTGTAGCGCACCAGACCGGAATCGGCCGCAACGATCTTTTTGCCGTAAACACCGTCGGCGTTGGCGCTGTCGCCGCTGACTCCATTGTCAAGCAAACTGAAACTCGCACCGAAGGTGCTGTCGTTGTATATGGGGGTCGCGCTGACCGAAAGTCCGGTAATCGGTGTGCCGCCGGAGCGCGCGCGAACAAGCAGGCGAAGGGTGTCCCCGGTGAGCGGATAAATCAGATTCTGAATTCGGTTGATTTTGACACTGTTTTCGATGGCCTGAACGATCGAGAATTTAACCGCCGATGAGGCGCCCGAGGTATTCACTGTCCATTGCCAGGTTCCTGAGGAGGCGCTTTGGATATACAGGCCGCGAATACCGAGCGAATCGGTTACAAACACTACCGATGAATCTGGGAGTGTGCTTGTCGAATCGAAAACTGTTGCCCCCGGAGAAGTAATGGAGAATTTCGCGTTGGCGTCCGAAGCCAATAACATGATGGTCATGCTTGTATTTGACTCGACGGGGAAATTGCCCGAGGCAGTGGCTCCGGCCGAGACGGTGGAATCAAACTGGAATCCGATCTGGGGTTGTACCGGCGCAATATCGCCTCCCGGCGCCGGAGCCGTTCCCTGCAAGATTGGACGAATAAGCGAGGTGTAGACGGTGTTGTCTGTTGGGAGACTGGAATAGCACACCCCGGCGTCGTACGACTTGTTAAACCGGTCGACATAGAGATCTTTTTGGCCCACGGCACTGGAGGATGGAATGGAACCGTCGTTTGCGCATTCGAGAAAACGCGACGCGAGTTTCTTCCAGCCACCGCACCCCGGCAGAATCACGCCCGACGGTGAACAGCCGGTTGATCCATATATAGCGTAATAGCTCACTCCGGAGATCTCGCCGTAGTAGCTGTTGAATACCAGCATTCGTCTGGTGTGCTGTTCTCCGGTGGCCGGCCCGGTACACTGATAGAGCTTTGTCTTGTCGCCAAGAAGTCCCAGACCATCATTGGGCGTGCCGAGCATGATGACATTTCGCGCAACAACCGGAGTCCAGGTGTCAAGGTCGCTCTTGCCAAGGAATCTGCGCACGACCAATCCGCCCATGCCGTGACCGATGAAGTCATACCCACGGACACGAGTCTTTATGTTCGCCGGAAGGGCGTTGAATTTGGTGCTCACCGCGTTGGCGAGTTTGACGGCATTTCCTTCAAACAGCCAACGAGCGGATGAAGTGTAATTGGATTCGGAAGTCGCGCCACAGGGGTCAAGTGCGACCCGCCAGATATAGCCAAAGCCGTCGGAGGCCAGCGAGGTCTTCATTGCATTCCACACCAGAGAATCCGACGCCATTCCGTGCACCATAACGATCGGATACACCGGGTTCCAAACCTCGTAGGAGATGTTGACGACCTGCGGGGAATTGTCGGCATTCGGGCTTGAGATGGTGACATGACCAGTGTGGACGCCGGGTGAAAGGGCGGTCGTATTCATCGTCACTGTGATTGTTCTGAAGTCGGTCTGGCCGGAGTCGTGACTGACATTGATCCACGACTGATCCGGGACGCAATACCACTTGAGGGTCGACGAACCGGATTGGGAATTACTGAGATTGAAGGTCTTGCCTGCTGGCAGAGCGGTATTAGATTCAGCGTCGAATGTCAGCGACGTCAGAGACAACGCGATGTGTGCTTGAGTGCCGGCGTCGGATATCTTGGCAAAAGCGACATCGACTCCGCCGTTGGCAGTAGAGTCCATCGCCGAGGCGAGCGGAAAGCCCGACGACACCGTAAAGCCGGCGACAATCGCGTTGCCGAATTGGTCGCAAGTTACTCCAACTGCTTCGTCGTCATCGGAGCCGCCCAAATATGTGCTATATAAGAGCTGGTTCCCGGCGGCCTTAAATTTGGTAATAAACATGTCTTCAAGGCCGGAATAGAGCGGTCGTACTGCATCGAGAGTCGGGAAATTGGAGGAGTTGGTAAAGCCGGCGACCACGGCTTGATCGAGCGGGTCGACCGAGATTGCCAGGCCTTCATCCGCCCCGCCGGAGCCAAGATACGTGCTGTAGCTCAACGACGTGCCGGACGCGGCAATTTTTGTGACAAAGGCATCAAAGACTGCTGAGAAAGAGTTGTCGTACGCGTTGATTGTAGGAAACAGATTCGAGGTGGTCAGGCCGGTGATGTACATGTTGTTGGCGCCGTCGCGCGCGATCGAGGTCGCCCATTCAGTGCCGGTGCCGCCAAGAAATGTGGAATACGAAAGGGAACCGCCACTTGAAGAGAGTTTACTCACAAAGACGTCGTAGTCAAAGTTGTGACTGGGGTCGTAGGCTGAGGCCATGGGGAAGTCGGGAGAATTCGTATACCCTGTGACGTACGCGACGTTGCCGTTGTCGACCGCAATTCCGAAGGCCCCTTCAGATGAGTTGCCACCGAGATATGTGCCGTATTCGAGCGATGTTCCATTCGCAGAAAGCCGAGCGATGTAGGCATCGAAGCCGGCGTTCTTGGAAATGTCGTATCCTGAAGGGGTTGGGATGTCGGAAGAATTCGTTTCGCCGGCGATGTAGGTGCGCCCCGAAGCATCGATGGCGATATCAAATCCGCGTTCATCACTACTGCCTCCCAAATATGTGCTAAACAACAGAGCATCACCGGCGGAAGAAAGGCGGAATGCAAAGATGTCCTGCAGGCCGTTGGCCGAATTATCATAGGCTGACTGAGTTGGAAAATCGGTAGAGACGGTATAGCCGACGACGGTTGCTTGACCTGACGGCGTCACGGCCATTTTCGACACGCGATCATCGTTTGAACCGCCAACATATGTGCTGTAGATAATTGTCGAACCATTCGGCGAGATCTTGGTCACGAAGGCGTCGAAACTCCCGTTTGCGCTTGGGTCGTAGGCGCCAACTATTGGAAAGTTTGATGACGATGTATATCCAGCAATATAGACGCAGCCCGCGGTATCGACCGCGACACCGGTACCATAATCATCCGAGGAGCCGCCAAGAAGCGATGAAAATGAAAGGACCGGATCGATCAATGTAGGCAACGTAGGGTCGTAGTTTTTCCCGAGCTTGAATCGGACTGCCTGATTGCCGATCAGTTGGTACTCGCTGGAGATTTCATGATCGACGCCGTTGTCGCGCTGGGTGACGCGCGGCGCCCGTTCAATCAAAGTGCCCCAGTCGGTATTGACCAGGAGTGCGCCGGAAGGATCGACCGACAAGGAATTGACGCCGTCAAAGCGGAGCGATATCTGGCTCGGGTCGACACCCGGTTTCACTGCGAAGTCGTATTCAAGGTGATCGTCGGCACCGCGATAGATCAAATCGATACCCGGATAAATGTCGCGATAACTGATAGCGGAATAGGCAGAGACATTTGTCCGCCAAGTCGCCGGAGAAGGGCCGACAAGATAGTTGAAGTTGCCGGTATGGGCCTGATTCCCTTCAACGGTTGCGCTGGCGTTGGCTCCTTCAATGGAGACTGAATAGGCGATCGACTGGCGAGGAATGCCACCGTCTTTTGAAAAGACATTGTTAGAACGGGGATCGAGTGGGTTGATCTGCGAAGTTGCGCCCGGCATTCTTCGCGACAGTTGGAAAACGACTTTGTCTGCAGTGAACCAAACGGTTGCCCCGCCGATGTCAGAGCGGAACTTAACATGATCGCTCCACTGCCCGCGGTTCTCGACAAAGGTAAGCGGAAAGCGGGCGAAGCCCCGAATATCCTGTTCTTCCCTGATGCTCTTTGGCGTTTGTCTACCGGGCAGATTTGTTTTGCTTAACGCAGGTCTTGCGATCACCGCGAGAGCGATGAAAGAAATGGCGAACGTCGCTCGGAACACGAAGCTGTTCACAGGCATGCGGGCGGCTCTCCGAACAAACGAGTGACTGTTTTTTACGGATCGGCTGGACAGTGTCAGTACGTAACTCATACGAATATAGGCAGATGGCCACACGCTGTCAAGTTATTCCCGCTGATGGACCGGAGGCGTTGGTCCAATTACTCCATATCTGCCGACCTTGCTGTCGCCAGCAAGCGAAATATCGTTTATTGCTTTTGAATGTATAATATCGGAAGTTTGCCCCATATTATGAGTATGTCTCGAATACGCTTAGGCCTCACTCTTGCGATAGTTTTCACATGTGTAAGTAATCCTGTGATGGCAGGGGGGGCGATGGGAAAATACAATTGGGAACGTCTTTCCCGTCCGCCTCACGACTCCGTCCAAGCACGCGACACACGTATCTGGTTCGGTCCCCAATATCTGGGAAAGTGTCGCACTCAGATTGATATTCTCGATACGTCGAAGTCGGTCGTGCGCCACATCACAGATGAAATGCTCGGGAAGGGGTACTACAATCTATACTGGGACAAAAAGGACGACTCGGGCCGATTCGTTCCTCGGGGCCTCTACTATTATAGGATCCAGTCCGGTTGTCTGCCCGAGCTACTGCGGAAACTGTGGGCTTCCTATCGCCGATTTGAACGCGTTGTGCAATTGAGAGTAGACACCGCCGATTTGGATGCCGCGTTCACGATTGTAGTAGACACCCCTGCGGCGAGACTCTCGCTTGATGTTTATGGACTCGCCGGCCAGTTGGTCGACAGTCTTTGCCCCGATACTGTCCTCCAAGCGGGAAGTCACCGGATTGTCTGGCGGCCGTCGTTTCATGCGGCCCTGGGTGAGTATTACTTGCGGATGAAAGTCGAAGATTACATTACGGAAGAGAAGATTCGATTACGATGAAGTCACTATCTCTGCTATTGGTTCTTTTGGTTGCGTTGTTCCACGGCGGATGCACCAAGCATCGGGTTGAGGACAAAGTCATGGTCGGCGCCGAGGAGCGTTCGGGCGTTTTTGAGATCACTCCTCCGGAATTCGAGGTTGTCTGGATCGACCCGACCGTGGTGTCCGGTGATCTAAACATGACGCTTATCCGGGCTGACCGACTCGACTCGGTCCAGCTACCGAAAGGGGAAATTGTCACTGCTCCCGCGCCTGCGATCGCCTTTGATATTGTTGACCAACCGTGCCTGACCTCAATCCGGATGCTCGATTCCCGAGGGACGACCCTCCAATCACTGTTAACCAAGACATTATCGCCCGGGCACTACAAATTGACTCTGCACAAACCGCCGCCGGCGGCCAATCCAAATATTCCGTACAATTATTCTCTTGAGGCAGTCTACTGCGGCCAGACCAAAGTGGAACGCATTACCTCCGGCTGGACCGGTCGCCACTGAGTTGTTTCGCGTTAGTCGTCAACCTGTGCATCGATAGAACACCGATTCTTCTTCAGTATTGGTGATCTCCGCCGATAATGATTGAGAGCAGATGATAGCCGAATGGCTGTCACAACTGCTGTCACGGGAAGGTGAACTGCGACTCCAAAGGGAGTAAACATGCCGACGATTTTAGTGGTCGACGACAAAGACTCGATGCGAAATATGCTCACCGAGACGCTTTCGGGGGAGGGGTATCGGGTAGATACCGCTACCGACGGGAAGCGCGCGCTCGATTTGATCCGCAACAAGGCGTACGATCTGGTGCTGACAGATCTCAAGATGCCGGATTCGGACGGTCTTTCTGTCCTTTCAGGCACTAAGCAAGTGGACAACGAGACGCCGGTCATCATGATGACGGCCTAC
>JBGAWZ010000080.1:0-6780 GCA_044227335.1 Candidatus Zixiibacteriota bacterium
ACCAGTTCAAGATGTTTCTGAATTGTCATTCCTGCGAAAGCAGGAACCTAGAATGTCAGATATTGCTAGCCAGCCACAAACAGACTGGGTCCCAGCTTACGCTGGGATGACATTTTGGGGGGATGAGGTGTAATCAAAAGGGAGAACAGGGATTGCGATCCCGCGTGTGACAATCGATGGGCGAGTCTCGACTACGCCTGACACGACGGAATGGGTGGGGCGGTTTATTGGGAAAGGCTAGCACGCAAGTGGCATAGCGGTCGAGTGAGGACGCTCGACCGCACGAAGCCACGAACGCGCTCCTCGCGACTTCAGGTTCGACGTGCGATGTCGGGATCGCAAGAATCCCGACATACGAGAGAAGAACATTGAATCCTCGCCCTTCGGGCGACCCCGCCGCAGGCGGGGCAAGGAATGTCGACCTACAGAAAGTGCGGCGTGGCGGTGAATCTCGACGAACAAAAAAAGAAGGCGGGTTCGAAGACGGACCCGCCCTACAACAGAATTGCAGCTATACGGAATCTACCGGCCGGAGCGGCGGCGAATTGCGCGCGACATGCCGGCGGCAGAGGAAGCGGATGCAGACGGACGCTTAGCATCGGCCTTCTCCCCCTTCTTCCCTTTGGCGTCGGTCGCTTCCACTTTCGGCTTTTCGACAAGCAGTTCGATAACGGAGACCGAGGCGCCGTCGCCGCGTCGGACACCGAGTTTCATGATCCGGGTAAAGCCGGAGGTGCGCTCGGCGAATTGCGGAATGATTTCTTTATAGAGGCGCGTGTAGGCCTCTTTGACGTGCACCGATTTGGCGACCTGTCGTTTTGAAGCGACGGCGTTGAGTTTGGCAGTCGAGATGATGCGATCGATGACCGGTTGCAACGCTTTGGCTTTGGCGTCGGTGGTGCGAATCATCCGGTGCAGAATGAGCGACATGGCCATATTGGCGAGCATCGCGTCGCGGTGGGCGGCGGTGCGGCCGAGTTTAACTACTTTGTCCTGATGTCCCATGGATAATTAACCAATTCCTACTTTTTGCTTTCAAGAAATTTGGAAATATCCATGCCGAAATGCAGGTCCATGGATTCCAGTAGTGAGCCGATTTCATTGAGTGACTTGCGGCCGAAATTGCGGTACTTGAGCATATCCGCTTCGGTTTTGGTCACCAGTTCTTCCAGTGACTGAATATTGGCGGCGCGCAGGCAGTTCGACGAGCGAACCGAAAGCTCGAGTTCGTCCACACGAGTCTTGAGCAGATTGCGCACGCGGGTAGTTTCTTCGTCTTCGGCCTTTTCTTCCTGCACCAGCACCGCTTCGTCCATGTGGATGAAGAGTTGGAGATGATCTTTAAGAAGCTTTGA
This sequence comes from Candidatus Zixiibacteriota bacterium, assembly GCA_044227335.1. Lineage (GTDB taxonomy): Bacteria > Zixibacteria > MSB-5A5 > GN15 > FEB-12 > JACRAV01. The sequence continues at coordinate 1,356 of JBGAWZ010000080.1, forward strand.
GGCGTACGAGAGGGCATCTTCGGGCGAAACGGCGCCGTTGGTGGTAATCTCAAGAATCAGACGGTCGTAATCAGTCTTTTGACCGATACGAGTGTTTTCAACGGTGTAGGCCACGCGAGTGACCGGTGAGAAGAGCGAATCGACAAAGACAGTCCCAACGGGTGCGTCGGGGCGCTTGTTGGTCTCGGAAAGGTAGTAACCGCGACCATCGCAGATGTCCAGTTCAATTTCAAATTCGATGTCGTCGGTCAGCTCGCAAATGTGGTGATCCGGGTTGAGAATTTCAACTTCGGAATTACCCGTAAACATGCCGGCAGTGACTTTGCCTTTTTTGTTGGACTTGAAATGCAGGGTCCGCATGTCGTCAGAGTGCAGGCGGATAATAAGTCCCTTCACGTTCAGGACGATGTTGGTGACATCTTCGTAAAGTCCCGGCAGAGTGGCGAACTCGTGCAGGCATCCTTTGATGCGGATCGACACGACCGCCGCGCCCTGAATGGACGACAGGAGCACCCGACGAAGCGAGTTGCCGAGTGTTACGCCATAGCCGCGCTCGAGCGGTTCGATGATGAAGCGAGAATAGTTTTCAGCCGCGAGGGAGCGATCGTTGACCACTTCCTGGGGCATTGTAAGGGGCTTCCATTTCATATGTTGAACCTCTCCGGTTTGTCCGTTACTTGGAGTACAACTCGACGATCAACTGTTCGTTGGCCGTGAGCGGGATGTCGGAACGCTTCGGCATTTCCAAAAGCTCGCCTTCAAGCGAGGCCTTGTTCAGGCGAAGCCAGGCGATTTCTTCGCCGCGTCCGAGTTTGAGCGCGCCGTGGATCATATCCATATTTTTTGATTTGTCTTTGACCCGGATGACCTGACGCGGCTTGACACTGAAGGACGGAATGTCCACGATATGGCCGTCGACGAGGATATGCCGGTGGCGGACAAGCTGGCGAGCCTGTTTGCGCGAGGCGGCGAATCCGAGGCGATAGACCAGATTGTCCAGCCGCGTTTCTAAAAAGAGCACCAGCTCTTCACCGGTGACACCAGTGCGGGCGTTGGCTTTTTCGTAGTAGTTACGGAACTGGGATTCGAGGATCCCGTAGAGGCGGCGGACTTTCTGCTTCTCGCGAAGCTGAAGACCATACGCCGACACTTTACGGCGGAGGTTTTGTCCGTGCTGACCGGGAGCGAATTGCCGACGTTCGATCGCACATTTCTCGGTTAAGCAACGGGCCCCTTTGAGGAAGAGCTTCTCTCCTTCGCGGCGACACAATTTGCAGTTGGCTTCAGTATAGCGGGCCATCTATTCTCCTTATAACTCTCTTTGCACTTTCGCGGGTCGCCGGATCAGACGCGGCGACGTTTGGGCGGCCGACATCCGTTGTGCGGAATTGGGGTGACATCTTTGATCATGCTGATCTCAAGACCGGCGGCCGAAAGCGAACGAATAGCCGCTTCACGTCCCGCGCCCGGACCTTTGACCCAGACTTCAACACGGCGCAGTCCAAGATCCATCGCCTCTTTAGCCGCGGTTGAGGCGGCCATTTGAGCCGCGAACGGCGTGGATTTCTTGGATCCTTTGAATCCGGCCTTGCCGGCCGAACCCCAGGAGATGGTGCGACCGAGGGAATCGGCCACGGTAATCTGCGTGTTGTTAAACGTCGCTTTGATGTGCACGATGCCGTTGGCTTCAACGCGGGTAATTTTGCGTTTGCCTTTTTTCTTTTTTGGTTCCGCCACGAATATCTATCCTATTTCACTAAATGTTTTCAGATCAGGTTTTGGCCGCCGGCTTTTTCTTGAGGCCGCCGACCGATTTGCGCGGACCCTTGCGGGTGCGGGCGTTGGTCTTGGTGCGCTGGCCGCGAACGGGCAGGCCGCGGCGATGACGCAGGCCGCGATAGCAACCGATGTCGACCAGCCGTTTGATGTTCATCGAGACTTCGCCGCGCAGGGAGCCCTCGACGGTGTACTCGTTTTCGATGACGTGGCGCAATTTGGCGACATCGTCGTCGGTCAGTTTGTTCACCCGCGTTTCGGGATTCACACCCGTCTTTTTCAAGATCTCTTTGGCGTTGTTAGGGCCGACGCCATACAGATACATCAGCGCAGTTTCGATGCGCTTTTCGCGGGGAAGATCAACACCGGCTATTCGAGCCAATTCACTACTCCTTGGTTACGGGGCGGTACGACCGTTATCCCTGCCGCTGTTTGTGGCTGGGGTTCTTGGTGCAAATGACGCGAATTATGCCGCGACGTTTGATGACTTTGCAGTGTTCGCACCGTTTCTTGATTGCTGATCGTACTTTCATACCACTAACTCGTTTTGCTATCTGACTTATTTGTACCGATACGTGATTCGTCCGCGCGACCGATCGTACGGTGACAGTTCGAGTGTCACCTTGTCGCCGGGCAGAATCTTGATAAAATGCATTCTCATTTTTCCCGAGATATGAGCGAGGACAATATGACCGTTGTCGAGTTCGACGCGAAACATCGCATTGGGCAAAGGTTCTACTACTTTTCCTTCAACGGTAATGGTCTCTTCTTTCGCCATACTCTCCTTACGCGACAGTTAACACATCGGGGCCGTCATCGGTGATAGCCACAGTGTGCTCGAAATGCGCCGACGGCATGTCGTCGGCAGTGACGATGGTCCACCCGTCCGGTTTGGTCCGAACGTCGTACGTCCCGAGGTTAATCATGGGTTCGATAGCCAAGACCATCCCGGCTTTGAGAACCGGGCCCTCGTCGGGAGAACCAAAGTTGGGCACCTGCGGTTCCTCGTGCATCTTGCGGCCAATTCCATGACCGACAAGTTGACGAACCACACTAAAGCCCTGCTCTTCAGCCGACTGCTGAACAGCCGCTGATATTTGGCCTAATTTATTGCCTTTCCGGGCTTTGTCAATACCGGCAGAGAGACTTCTTTGAGTGCCATTGAGAAGCCGCTGTTTGTCATAGGAGACCTTACCGATGGGGTAAGTGCGGGCAGAGTCGCCGTAGTAGCCATCGACGATGGAGCCGACGTCGACCGAAACCAGATCGCCCTCGCGAATGATCCGTTTTCCGGGGATTCCGTGCACGACCTCGTCGTCGATTGAGATACAGGCCGAAGCCGGGTACCCTTGATAGTCTTTGAAGGCGGGTATCGCACCGTGGGAGACCAGGAAATCCTCGATCAGCATATCAAGTTGCTTGGTGGTCATGCCCGGTTCAATCGATTTTCCGACCATATCGAGACACTGCGCAACGACCCGTCCGGCGCGGCGCATGATTTCGATCTCTTCTTTGGTCTTCAACGTTATCACGATACTCCGGCATTAATTAACCAACTTAAGGAGTGAGGCAAAGACATCGTCGGGTGAAACGCTCGCTTCGATTTCGGCGAGCAGTCCGGCGCGACGGTAGTAATCTTCGATCGGCTGGGTCTGGCGCTTGTAGACTTCGAGCCGGTTGCGGACAACCGATTCATCGTCGTCGGGGCGACGAGCCAGCGGCGTGTTGTCGTTATCGCACCGACCGTCAATTTCCGGCACTTACATTGGGTAATTGTATCCGGCGCCGCAGGTAGGGCAATAGAAGCGTCCCGAGAGGCGGCGGACAATTTCTTCGGGGTCGACTTTGAGCAAGACTGCCCGATTGATTCCAATGCCATGTTTTTTCAGCATGGCGGCAAGTGAATCGGCCTGCGAAATGGTGCGCGGGAAACCGTCGAGGATGAACCCGGCCTTGACCGCACCATTGGAAATTTTTTCGGCGATCATATCGACAATCAGAGAATCAGGCACGAGTTCGCCTTTTTTCATGTACGACTCGGCCTTTTGGCCAAGCGGAGTATTTTCTTTTACAGCTGTGCGCAACATATCACCGGTTGACAGATGGAGCATTCCACGGGCCCTGGAAAGGCGTGACGCCTGAGTTCCCTTGCCTGATCCAGGGGGACCAAGAAAGATGAGGACCATGGCTCAGTACGACCTCCCGCGAATCTTGCCTTTTTTCAGGAAGCCGTCGTAATGACGCATGAGCAGGTGCGATTCGATTTGTTGCAGGGTGTCCAGCGCGACACCGACGGCGATCAGGATAGACGTGCCGCCGAAGAAGAACTGGACGTTGAAAGACCCGATCAACACCCATGGTAGCACGGCGATGGCCGCAAAGAACAGAGCTCCCGGTAGGGTGATACGGGTGAGGACTTTTTCTATGTAATCGGCGGTATTCTTACCGGGACGAATGCCGGGGATATACCCGCCGTTTTTGCGCATGTTGTCAGCCAGTTCAACCGGATTGAAGACAATCGCAGTGTAGAAATAGGCAAAGAAGACAATGATCAAAATGTAGATAGACGAGTACCAGAATCCGCCCGGAGCGAGGCCGACCGAAACCAGATTTTGCAGCCATTCGGTTTCAGGAAAGAGCTGGGCGACCGTCGAGGGCAAAAACATGATCGATTGTGCAAAGATGATCGGGATGACGCCGGCGGCGTTAATCGAAAGCGGCAGGAAAGTGGTTGCGCCACCGAAGACGCGCCGACCGACAACTTTCTTTGGATACTGCACCGGAATTCTGCGCTGGGCACGAGTCATAAGGACAACGGCCGCGATAACTACGAGCGCCAGCAGGACAATCACAAGCTCGGCGAAGATGGAACGGGTACCGACTGAAATCAGTTGAACCTCGTTGATGACCGCCTCGGGGAGGCGAGCGATGATTCCAATGAAAATGATGAGCGAGGTTCCGTTACCGATACCCCGTTCGGTAATCTGTTCAGCCAGCCACATAATGAAGACGGTGCCGGCGGTGAAAGTCAGAATCGTCAGAAAAATAAACCAAAAGTGATCCATGTGCACGGCCTTGACGCCGTTCCAGGACATGGCATCGGAGGCCAGAAATCCTGCGGTTCCCCAGGCCTGCAACATCGCGATCAGAACGGTCAAGTAGCGCGTGTACTGAGTGATTTTTCGGCGACCTTCTTCTCCCTCGCGCTGTAGGCGCTGGAGCCACGGAATGACGGCGCCAAGAAGCTGGAGCATGATCGAGGCCGAGATGTACGGCATGATGCCCATCGCGAAGATGGTCGCTTTGGAGAAGTTGCCACCGGCAAACAGATCAATGAGTCCGAAGATCGAACCCTGGCTGGCGAGGGCCGTGGCGATAATGGAGCCGTCGACACCGGGAGTCGGAATGTGTCCGCCAACGCGATAGACAACCAAAAGCGCAAACGTGAAAAGTATCCGTCTGCGCAATTCTTCAATTTTGAATATTGAGCGAAATGTCTCTAACACTTCACCACCTCGGTTTTTCCGCCGGCCTTTTCAATTTTCTCCTTGGCCGACTTGGAAAACGCTTGAGCTTTGACGGTCAGCGCCTTTTCGACCGAGCCATTGCCGAGAATTTTAATCGGGCGGTCGGAGTGGCTGACCAGTCC
>JBGAWZ010000081.1:0-6664 GCA_044227335.1 Candidatus Zixiibacteriota bacterium
GTATCTTTGCCGAATTACCCGGCAGTGATCTCCACGAACAAGGAGTATACGAGGTAGAGCAGGACCGCCTGTACTTTGTGTCACTGGGCGATGAGTGCTACTTTGTGCTCGTCTCACCCGTTCATTCGGTTTCCGATTACGAGGCGGCGATTCGCGAAGTGATCAAGGCTGACCGATAGTCGAATTTGTCAATTCTCGCATACAAAAAACCCGCCTCTCGGCGGGTTTTGTCGTTTTGGAGAGAGAACATGCAATTTGAAAAAACTCCACTTTACCAACGGTAAAGGGTTTTCACAGCCACTTGCGGCATTTTGCGTTCGCTATCGGCCGGGGGCCGGGTCACGGCGGTTGCTCAGCTCGAAGAGGCGACCTTCATAAGATAGGTGTAAGAGATTTTCAAATGGCTCGTCTCTCTCCGTTTTCCTATCTGTCTAAGTATAGGGGTGTTGTTGATAGTTGAGCAATCTGTTTTTTTCGCCCATTGCGGTAACGGCCCGCAGGTGGTATCTTTGATCTATTATGATAACGGCTGTCGGAATAGATATAGTCGAGATCGCCCGTATTGATCGCTTGTTGAAGACCTACGGTGCCCGGTTCGTGCGCAAAGTACTCGGTGACAGTGAGCGCAAACTGCTTTTGTCGCGGCGCGATCAGGCGCAGTTTGTAGCGGGGCGATTTGCCTGCAAAGAAGCGATCATCAAAGCGCTGGGGAAATATCTGAGGGCGAGGCCGGCCTATCATCAAATTGAAATCATCGGAGACGAACTTCGCGGGCCGGTGGCGCAGTTTCCCGCCGCGGTCGCCGCTGAACTTGGCGATGCGCAAACGCATGTCTCAATTAGTCACGAGAAAACACATGCTGTCGCGATGGCAGTCGTGTCGGAGGAATCATGAACGAGCAAGATGTACTCAAGTTATTCACCGAATCGGGAGCGCTTTTGCACGGACACTTCAAGCTGACATCCGGGCGGCATTCCGATGTCTATTACGAAAAATTCACTCTCTTGAAAAACCCGGCCATCTGTACGCAGATCTGCAGAGCAATGGCTGATCAATTCGCACCGGCAAAACCTACTGCGGTAGTCGGGCCGACAACCGGTGGCATTATTATCGCCTACGATGTCGCCCGGTACCTCGGGATAGAGTCGCTGTACGCCGAAGCAGGCGATTCCGGCGGCCGAGTCTTCAAGCGCGGATTCTCGCTTGAACCGGGTCAGCGAGTGGTAATTGTCGATGACGTTCTCACCACGGGTACCTCTGTCCACGAAGTAATCGAGCTGGTAAATTCGTATCAGGCCAAAATTGTGGGTGTCGGAGTCTTTCTGGACCGGTCGGGGAAAAGCCACCCGGGATTTGATTATCCGTTCTTTCCGCTGACTAAAGTGAGCGCCGAAAGCTGGGAGCCGGAGAAGTGTCCGATGTGTCAAAAGGGAATGGAATTGACCCAGCGCGGCAGTCGGAATTTTCAGAAAGTATAAGCGGAGTTCGAAGGATTGATCGATTCAGCGGGCGCTTGCCAGTTGCTTTTCAAATTGGTGTGGGTCGGTTTTCTCAGGATCAGTGTCGTCTTCATCTGAGCAGATCGGAAAGGTAATCGCGATTGTCGCCCCCTTGCCCGGTTGCGACTGAAGGTCAAGAACTCCACTGTGGTTTTCGATAATACGTTTGCAAACCACCAATCCAAAGCCATGACCGGTTGGTTTGGTGGTGAACCGCTCTTGAAACGCTTTCGCTACCACTTGCGGCTCAAATCCTGAGCCAGTATCGGAAATCGAAAAGACAAGGTGCCTCTGATCCTCCGCGACTTTTAGGCTGACGGTGATCCGTCGCGTCGTTGAATTGATCATGGCGTCGGCGGCATTGTTGAATAGATTGTACAGCAACTGCTGAATCTGAATCGAGTCGGCGTCGAATGGCAGATCCGGAAATTCCGCTGGAGCGATAATCTCTACACCGCGAAACCGCTTTTGTGGTCGCACATACGCCAAGACCTCGGTTAATAGTGCCCCGAAAGATGTCCGTACTTTCTTTGACGACATCGGCGTCAGATCCATCAGATTGCGAGTAAACACCGTCATCTTCTCGACGGTCCCATTGATGGCCGTAACATACCGTTCGATCTGATCAAATTTTTGTTTCTTCACATTGACTTGAAGAAGTGACAAGTTACCCGCGACAACCGCGAGAAAATTGTTCATTTCGTGGCCGATCTCGGCTGACATGATACCGCGGGTTGCCATTTTCTCAAGTTCAATTGTCTGTTCCTGTAGTCCCTTAAGGGTTGAGTATGCGCGCTGTGAATCGCGGAGCAGAGCAAGATTTTCAAGTGAGATGGCAAGTTGTGACGCCGCGATATCGAGATACTTATGATTGGCCGAACGAATCTGGTCGGGGTTGGTTTTGTAACCAAGAACAGCCCAGCCGTACCATCGATCAGGCCTCGCAACGGGAACAAAGATCACCGGTTGGTCGCCGTTACGCCATTCCGGAGCCAAAGATTTGAGTAGATCGGCGGCGTCCAGCGCCCGTCCGACCGGATGGGCAAGACATTCTTCGATAATGACTGTTTCGCCCCAGGTCTCAGCTGACAGATCTTTAAGGGCCGACTGGACCGGTTCAAGCGGTATCCGAGACTCAAAGGTCTGTTGGCTGTCGATTGAAACTCGAAATAGCTCGCCGCGTTCGCGGTCGGTGATCAGCGCCTGCCCCTGGTCGGCCTGCTGTTGCATCATCATAAACCGAAGGGTGGAACTTACCAGCGAGTTAACATCACCTGCCGAAAAGAGCATAGAACTCATTTTTGATAAACTGGTGAGGTGCGACTCGGAATTTCGCGAGGAGTCCTCGCTTCGGCGCTTGAGCGCTTTGCGCACCGCGGACCGAATCTCCTCCAGATCGAACGGCTTCATTATGTAGTCATATGCGCCCTGCTGGATGGCGTCTTTGGCCGAATTCAGATCGGCGTAGCCGGTAACAAAAATCACAGCCAGATCGGGGATGAATTCTCGCGCGACTCGGGCCAATTCAATTCCGTTCATGCCCGGCATGCGAATATCTGAGATCAGAAGATCGGCACGCTGTTGCCGGAGTGCGGACAGCGCCGACTGACCGTCGGAGGCAGTTCGCACCTTATACTGCTCGTCTTCGAGGGTATCCCGAATGAGGGAGACGACGATCGATTCGTCGTCAACCACCAAGATGTCCGTGGCGCTGTCAGCGGGAGATGTCATTAGTGACCGTTCCAGGAATCAATGTCGCGAGCACTTTTCGAATTTGCTGTAAGTCGAACGGTTTGCGCAGGACGAAGAATCGGTTGGAAGCGGCGAGTTGTTCGGTGAAGGAATCCGGCATGGAATCGGTGAAGACAAAATTCATCTGTGGTCGCTGAGGACTGACGAATTCAAAGACCTGGTATCCGTTACGGCGCGGCATGTGAAGGTCGCAAAATGCGAGGTGGTAGTCACCGGCGAGGGCCTTGGTAATCCCGTCTTCACCGTCAACTGCGACATCTATGTCATGCCCCTCGTTTTCGAGGAACTCCCGAAGGAGATTCCGCATCACAGGGCTGTCGTCGATCACCAAAATTCGGGCCATGCGTACTCACCCCGCAAGCGCGGTTGTTACCGACTGCATAAGTTCTTTTATGCTGAATGGTTTGGATAAAAAGGCGCAGGCGCCGTTTCGCACCGACTGGCTGACCGTGTACAAGCTGGAGTATCCGGAAATGACAATGACTTTGGCGTCGGCATCGACGGCCCTGGCGGCCTTAACCACTTCTTCGCCGGGCACACGCGGCATCCGCAGATCGGTAATGACCAGGTCGTATTTCTTTTTCTGGATATGCGAAATAGCTTCGTCGCCATCAGAGGCAAGAGTCAGATCATAGTCTTCAAGGACCTCACTGAGAAAATCGCGGATGATTTCCTCGTCATCAACGATCAATATTGACTTCACTGGTGTAGACATCTCGGTTTCAGTCGTCGCTATTGGTTTCTTAAGGCGCTATCGTTACTTCTCAAGATACTATCGACATCGGTCACCGATTTCTGCACTGGCAGGACGACCGTAAACGTAGTCCCCTGTCCAACTACCGATGAGACAGTGATTTCGCCGCCATGTTCCTTAATGATACCATAGCTGATTGACAGGCCAAGACCGGTTCCCTTACCGATTTCCTTGGTCGTGAAGAACGGCTCAAATATCTTTTTGATGTTCTCGGCGGCGATGCCGTGACCCTGATCGACAAACTGCAATTCAACCGCGCCACCGAACTCGCCGACCGATGGCGAGAAGCGCGAGACCACGAGTAGCGATGTTCCCGGTTTGGAAGCATGCATGGCGTTGATCAGCAAATTCGTGAACACCTGCTGGAGTTGACCGGCATTTCCTTGAACCAACGGCAGAGCCGGTTCGAGTTCCAGTTTGAGTTCGATCTGGTTCATGTGCAATTGGTGCTCCATGAAAGTCATGGTCTCTTCAATGATCTTATTCAGATCGACCGGCTCAAGATCAAGTGTCCGCGACGAGCGCGAGAAGCGCAGGAGATTTTGAACAATCTGCTTGCAACGGCGCGCTTGCACCTCAATGTCGGTGACATATCTGATATAGCTCTCAACCTCTCGGCTCGTCGTTTTGGACGGGTCATTTTTCTGCAGTTTTTCGAGCGTGAACTGAGCGTATCCAAGAATTCCGCCAAGCGGATTGTTCAATTCATGAGCAACTCCCGCGGCTAATTGGCCGATCGCGCTCATTTTTTCGGACTGAATCAATGCGTTCTGGGCCTCTTCAAGCTGGCGCGTGCGATCTATGATTTTCCCTTCGAGAGTGCGGTTATACTGTTCAATCTCATCGCGGGATTGTCGCAGGGACACGATCATGTCGTTAAACGTCTTGGCAAGGTGGCCGATCTCGTCCCCGCGGTCGATTTCGACCTTCTGATTCAGGTCGCCCTTGCTGACCAGATCAGTGACCGCCACCAGATCAGTGAGCGGGTGGGTAATGGCGCTGACGATCACCGCAATGACCAGCACCGCGAACAAGAGGACGAAAACGGTCAGGAAGATCACAGCCATCTGGGCTTCCTGAATCGACTGAGAAACGGTCGCAGTGGAGAGCCACAGCTCAATCGTTCCGATCTCTTCTGTCTCATCGCTGGCCTGCGCCGCGCCGTCAAGCCCGCCAATGATGCCGAGATGTTCCCGGTCAAGCACTGCGTGATGAGTCAGCACCGGGACCTTTACCACAAGGATCTCACTTCCGGTAGTATCGGTCAGGTAGTGGCACTGCATCCCGCCGGTCGAGTCAGAGCATTGAGCAAGCGATTCGGCGCCCGAAGACCGGACGACCGCACGCCGACCAACCTCGGCAAGGAGAGAGTCTTCGCGATTGCTGATTTCGGCGTATTGGATAACATCGAATTGCGCCACCAACTCAAGCGTGTTTTGCAAGTCACGGCCATTGCCGAAAAGCACGCCGCTCTCTGCGTTCATCGCCAGCATCTGGGCGATTGTATGGCCGCGCGTTTCGAGCTCTCGTAAATAACTTTCCGATTGGCGTCGGATCAAATATCCGCTGATCACGAGCATACTCAGTACGAGAATGATCGAAATCGGAATAACAAACTGCGTGCGCAGACTGGCTGTAAATTTGCCTGGGAGGAGTCTCATCGGTAGACCTCCTTGGCAATGGCGACCAGATCGGAGGGCATGGCCACACCGAGACGCTGGGCAGTTTTTTCATTGTAGTGAAACCAGATGATGTCCGGCGAAGTAACTGGAATCTCTGAGGGTCGGGCGCCATGCAGAATTTGCGTGATTTGAGCGCCAGCCTGACGTCCAATTGCTTTGTAATCGAAATCGAGAGCAAAAAGCGCACCGGACTCAACCACATTGCGCGAAAAGCCCATGAACGGTTTGCCGGATTTCAGCGTGTTGAGCAGAATGTACTTGGTCGCCTGAGGACTAAACAATATTGGATCGGCCAGCGACCAGATCCCGTCGCACGAGCGAGTCAGTGAGTCCAGTGCCGATGGAAGTTCTCGCTCGCCATTGACGGGAAGAGCTACCAGCCGGAACCCCAGTTCCTTGGCCACAATTGTCGATGCAGGAATGAGCGACGCCGTATTGGTCGAATACAAGACACCGATCGACTTCAGATTCGGGATAATCCGTTTGAAGTACTTGAATTGGATTTCCGGCGAAATAGTCAGTGATGCACCGGTAATGTGGCCGCCCGGTGAATTCATCGATTGGACGAAACCGGAGATAACCGGATACATAACCGAAGAAAAGACGATCGGGACCTTCGGGAAATTTGTCTGGGCAAACTGTGTGGCAAAGCTGCCTACCGCAAGAATCACACCCGGCTTCAGCGCGACAATCGAGTCCAGTTGGCGTTGGCGACTTACGGCGTCATCGGTCAGTACGAAATGGACAAACCGCGCCTGCGCAAGATCGCCGCTCACCACACCTTTGCATCCGCTGATTGTGCGGGTCGTCGACGTGAGGGTATCGACTGATATGATGACCACCGTTTGGGCGCGAGTTGATCGGCTGAACCCGATCGCAGATATCAGCGCGAGCGCAAGGATGCCGAGGCGTATTCGAAGGACCATAAATCCAATCAACGTATGCGGACACAACAGGTTGAGCGGAAAGACCAAAGA
>JBGAWZ010000542.1:0-2524 GCA_044227335.1 Candidatus Zixiibacteriota bacterium
GCATTTGTCGACGCCAAAACCGGCGCCGTACTCAATAAGTACAATGACATTCAATTCGACGGCCCCACGGTCGGGTCAGGTACTGATGTCAATCTTAACAACCGGACGCTTCAGACATATCAGATCGGCCCGGACTACTTGTTGATCGACGCGACCCAGCCGATGTACACGCCGCCGGTCAGCAATTTGCAGGGTGTGATTGTTACCTATTGGAATATGTTTCAGGGCGGCCCGATCGTGACCGATCTGAACGACGACAACATTTTCAGTGATAACACCAATTTCCGTACCGCGGTATCGGCCCACTACTACTGCGACCAGACATACAATTATTATCTCTCTACTTTCGGCCGAAACAGTCTGAACAATGCGGGTATGTCAATCATCGCGAACGTGCACGATTCCGTGTATATCAACAACGCGTACTGGAACGGATCATCGATAAACTTCGCCGACGGTGACGGTGTCAACTACAAGCCGTTTTCCGGCGATCCTGATGTTGTCGGTCATGAACTAACTCATGGCGTGACCGAAAAGACCGCCAACTTGATTTATCAGAATGCACCGGGCGCATTGAACGAATCGATGTCGGACTTCTTTGGTAATATGATCGACCGGACCACCTGGCTGATCGGCGACAATATTCGGATCAGCTCGCCGGGGTATCTGCGCAATATGCAAAACCCGCACCTTGGCCCTAACCCCTCACGATATCCGTTTGGATACCAACCTGCGCACATGAGCGAGTATGTTATTACGACCACCGACAACGGCGGCGTGCATATCAATTCCGGCATTCCTAATCGCGCCGGATACATTGTCGCCACCGCGATCACTCGCGCCAAGGCCGAGCAGATATGGTATCGGAATTTGACAACCTACTTGACGCCGGCGTCGTCCTTCCAGTTCTGGGCCGATATGCTCTGTCAGTCGGCCGAAGATTTGTACGGCGCTGGTAGCCCCGAACTGGCCGCTACAACTATGGCGCTCGATTCGGTCGGATTCGGACTGGTCTTTGTCCGTCCGGACAATATTCCCGCTTTGCCGCTACAAATCGGACAGTTGGCTGATTCGACTTTACTGGTACTCAATCGACGCGCGGTGAGCATTTCTGTCGATTCAATCAAGACCGCACAGAACAAAGTAACGGTGCTCGGCGCCACGCCGGTGACTATTCCGGCCGGGATGAACACGGCTTTCACGATTCGCGCCGATGCAACCTCGGCGACATTGTGTGATCTTGGAAATGTCTATGACACGGTGATTGTGTATACATCGTCGGCGGCCGCTCCGGTTCTGCGTGTACCGGTCGCGTCGAGTATCGGATACATCGCGTCGCCGCTGGATACGACCAGTATGTCGTCATCGTGCCTTACCGCCGGCCTGTTATTTGCCGGGTCGCTCGTGATCGGCCGCGCCGCGGCAGGAGATACCACGGTCTACTGGCACCTGTATGACCCGACTAATTTTACGTCGGTCGATTCGTTTGTCCGGTCGATCTCGCTAAATGGCGACAGTCTGGCTACCATTCGATTCGTGACCGGCGACGGACGAATTCACGGAAAAGTGAGATACCAGATCGAGCCGACGAATGTACCGGGTTGTAGTTACATGGCGGTTGATTACTGGCTCACCAATCCGTGCGATCCGACAGTGACAATTACAACCGGCATCCAATGCGACTGGGATATCAATGCCTCGGCGAGCAATCTGGTTTCGGTGGACGTTGCTAACAAGATGATCTACGAAACCGACGCTTCCAATTCGATCGCCTGTGCGCTGGTGCAACTCGATGGCACACCGCGCAATTTGCGGGCGATCAACAATCCGGGTCTCATCTACAACGGCTACACCAAAGGCGAGGCGTACAAGGAACTCGCCGCGGTTACAAATGTAAGCGGTGGTACTCAGGATGACTGGTCGACTTTGCTTACACTCGGGCAGAAAACGCTTGGCCCGACTGATACCGCGCATTACCGGATGGCGTTCCTGTATTCAAGCACTGGAAGCTCCGGCCTTGTGCCGCTCCTTGCGGAAATCAATCCTGTCGGATGCTGTGCCGGTTTGACCGGAAATATCGATTGCGATCCGCAGGATCTCACGGATATCGCGGACCTGACGGCGTTGATCGACTATCTGTATATCACATTCACTCCACCATGTTGCGCGGCCGAGGCCAACACCGACGGCACCGGCGGCATTGATATCGCCGATCTATCGGCTCTGATTGATTTCATGTATATCTCGTTTACGCCGACCGCTCCCTGCCAATAGTCTCGGCGAATTTCTAACGGAACTTGAAAAGAGGATTTCCCAACGGGGAAATCCTCTTTTCGTAGCCGCACAATACGATTGCTGAGATTTGCTCCAGCGTATATATTTGTTTCTGGAATCGCGCTCGATACGCTTACCGCTTCGCAACTTGTCTCTTTGGGCGCCCTTCAATTGTTCTTGCGATACTCTTCAATAGTCGAGCTTGCTCGAAAGGAGTCACACATGCTGTCCTGTGTGAATCGTCGTTTGT
>JBGAWZ010000082.1:0-6530 GCA_044227335.1 Candidatus Zixiibacteriota bacterium
CCAGCGAAAAACAAAGTGCGTACACAAAGAGCGCCAGTACCGGCCAGAGGTACGATTTTTCAAACGACACCCGACCTGATTTATCCAGCGACGGCGCCAGTTCTGTCCCGGATCGACGGAGCAGTACAACCATCAACCAGAGCACGGCGGCGCCGGAAACAAGCCTTATCGACGTGAACTCAAGCGCGCCGATAGAACCGGACTTCAGCGCCAAACGGCACAGAATGGAATTTGCGGCAAACGCGCAAAGGGTTGCGATAGTCAGAATCGATGTGAATGTAATACTCGAACGGTTTCTCGATGCCATATTACTGTCCCCCAAATAATGGGACAATATGGGTGTGCTATGCGGTAATAGCAAGGACTAAGTAGCCGCAATGGCTCTTCGGGCGAGTCAGCGTATGAAGATTGGTGTAACAAAAACGCCAGTGGCTACAGGAATTTTCGCACTGCTATCCCAATCTGATCACGAATTCGCCGAAATTCGGTAAGGATTTCTTCCTCAGTGCCGGTGGCTGATGTGGGATCGTCAAAGGGCCAGTGAAGGCGCTGACCTTCGCCGGGGAAAACCGGGCAATTGGCGGCGGCATTGTCACACACGGTGATTAGATAGTCAAACTTCTGCGACCGGTATTCATCTAAGTTGTTTGAAGTCTGCTCTGAAATGTTTATCCCGATTTCCGCCATTACTTTGATCGCCATTGGGTGAACCCCTTTGGGGGACAGCCCCGCAGAAAATACTTCGACCCGCCCTTCGCCAATATGACGGAAAAATCCCTCTGCCATCTGCGAACGGCAGGAGTTGCCGGTGCACAGTACAAGAATACGAAGTTTACTCATGCTATTCGCACTTCTTTCGGGTCAGATACGATTCCAGAAGGGCCCGATCTGATACATAGGGCTCGGTTGAATTCAAGTTTCTCGCGATGGGTCCGGTCATCTCCGCGACAAACTGGTCGTCGCTCAGTTTGTAGTGAATCCACTTGCCGGCCCGACGGTCGCTCACTATCCCGGCAGATTTGAGCTTTGCCATATGCCGTGAAATTGTCGGCTGGGGAAGACTTAACACTTCGGTCAGGTCGCAAACACAAAGCTCACCACATGATAACAATACGGTGATTCGCAGCCGAGTTGAGTCAGCCAAGGCCTTGAGTTGGTCGTGCGGTTTCATGTAGCCACCGTGCGGTTGGGCATACTGAAGTACTTCTTCTGAAAGAAAAGCGCCACATTGACCAGCGCTACCAACACGGGAACCTCGACCAAAGGACCAATCACCGCCGCAAAGGCGGCTCCGGAGTTAATTCCGAAGACTGCCACTGCTACCGCAATCGCCAATTCGAAATTATTGCTTGCGGCGGTAAATGATAATGTCGCGGTCTTGGAGTAGTCAGCGCCTGCTTTGTGACCCAGCCAGAACGAGACCAGAAACATGATGACAAAGTAAATCAACAGCGGCACAGCGATCCGGAGTACATCGAGCGGGATCTGTACAATTAAATCCCCCTTCAAGCTGAACATGATGACAATGGTGAACAACAGCGCGATGAAAGTAACTGGAGAGATCTTTGGAATGAACTTCTTTTCGTACCACTCCCGCCCTTTGGTCTTAAGCGCCACAAGGCGGGTCATCATACCGGCGAGGAACGGAATGCCAAGATAGACAAAAACCGATTTGGCAATCTGCCCCATACTGATATCCACCGCCGACCCTTTCAGTCCAAATACAGGCGGAAGCACCGTAATGAATATCCAGGCATAGACACTATAGAAGAGTACTTGAAAGATCGAGTTGAATGCCACCAAGCCGGCGGCATATTCGGTATCACCTTTGGCCAGTTCATTCCAGACAATCACCATGGCGATACATCGTGCCAGCCCAATCATGATGAGCCCAACCATGTACTCCGGATATCCCGACAAAAAAGTAATGGCGAGCGCGAACATGAGTACCGGACCAATCACCCAGTTCTGCAGTAGCGACAACCCAAGGATTTTTGTATTGCGGAAAACATCGCCGAGTTCTTCATATTTCACCTTCGCCAGCGGTGGGTACATCATGAGGATCAGCCCAACCGCGATAGGTAGATTGGTCGTCCCAACTTGAAACTGATCTAAAAACGGCACGATCTGCGGCACCAAATATCCGAGCACCACGCCAGCGGCCATCCCGAGAAAAATCCAAAGGGTCAGATAACGATCCAGAAACGACAGGCCCGACTTATTCAATTTCACCTCTTTCGAATCTTATATATACACATATGCGAATATATGCCATACCAGGCTGTTGTCAAGAGGTTAGGAGGGACGGACAGCGGGTAAATGAGAATTGTTAGATTTATCGCAGTTTTGGAACCCGGCCTGCCGATTCTGGGTTTAATGGAGTACAGCGGTCCGGTTTCAAAGATGGGCACCGTCTAGTCGGACAGTTGGAATGAAGTTGACCAAATTACAAAACATAGTATACTGAACAAGTTAACCAAGCGACGATCAAATCTTCGGAAGGAGCAAGCAGAAATGCGTAAAGCAACTATCTTGATTTTAACAGCGTTGGCGTTTGGCGCCTTCGCTCTGTCACCGGTTTTTGCCTGTGATAAAGACAAAGCGTCGGCGTCAACCGGCGAAGTGAAAGCCCAGATGGTGGGTGACAAGGCCTCATGCGGTGCGAAAGCCGAAGGCGCCTCAGCCCAGTTGACCGGCGACAAAGCGGCCTGCGCCGCGGCGTGCAAGAGCATGTCTCCGGCCGAGTGTGCCGCCATGTGCGGTTCGATGTCGGCCGAAGCTCTCGGCAAGCATCTTGGATATAACGGCAAGGTTCAGCTCGTGAACATGTCGGTCAAAGGGATGACCTGCGGTGGTTGCGAAACCTCCCTGCGGGCCTCGCTTGAGAAGATGGACGGAGTCGTGAAGGTCTGCGCCGTCTCGTACAAGGACAATGTTGCGCTGGTAGCTATCGACCCGGCCAAGGTGAAGAGCGAAGCTCTTACCACATTGGTGACCAACAAAGGGTACACTGCCGAGATTATTCCGGCCGTTGCTACCACTGGCACTCAGACGACTGACGCTCACAAGGGTTGCACTGCGGAACAGAAGGCCGCTTGCGATGCCAAGAAGGCCGCCGAGACCAAAGAAGCCTCGGACAAACAGCCCCACTAATACGGGATCAGCTTTTGTTAACGGGACACAGCAATGTGTCCCGTTTTTTTTGCCCCAAATCGGTCGTTTTGCACGATTCAAACGTTCTCTATATTGAAGATGATGTTGGCCCCACTACCTGTCAGTCGCTCCACAGCGCCGTTGAAAAGTCTGTCACCGCGAGTGTCAATCCAGCGCGACAGCACAACTTTTGAAAGTCCGTCATTGCGAGCGACGCCTTGTCGCGAAGCAATCTCGACTCGTTTTCGTTCAACCATTGCAGTCCTCACACTGTTAATCGCCTTTGTCATAGTAACGGCTATCCCCGGCCATGCCGCCAAATACGCCGGCGATGCGTTTTCACTCGGTGTAGGTGGACGCTCTCTCGGCCTCGGTGGAGCGACTGTCGCCGGGCCGTTTGACGCCTCCGCGCCGTATTGGAATCCAGCCGGGATGCTCGCGCTCGACGGCCAGTACATCATGGCCATGCACGCCGAGACATTCGGTTCTTTACTGAATCACGACTTTGTCTCGTATGTCAACGCCCGCCCGCACGACAGCTCGATGGTTCGCGCCTGGGGTGTCTATCTGTATTATCTTGGAGGCGGCGGAATCAAGATCACCCAGCTCGATCAGTACAACCGGCCGTATGTGGTCAAAGAAGAGTCGCACGGTGACTATCTCCTTGCCGGATCGGTTGCGGGACGGTTAAGCGAAAAAGCAGATTTCGGCCTCTCCGGGAAAATCATCTATCGTGATATCGGGACCGAAACAGGAATCGGGCTGACTATCGACGC
Source organism: Candidatus Zixiibacteriota bacterium (assembly GCA_044227335.1). GTDB lineage: Bacteria > Zixibacteria > MSB-5A5 > GN15 > FEB-12 > JACRAV01. The sequence continues at coordinate 3,930 of JBGAWZ010000082.1, forward strand.
CGGCGGTATTTACCGGATTCACCCCAAAGCGACACTCGGACTTATGGTCAATGATCTTACCACAGGGTTCATTCGATATTCGGGGAAGACCTTTGGCACAGGTGGCAATACCGAGTCAATCTATCCCACCGTGCGGCCGTCGATTATGATCAATCATCAACACCACGATTTTACCGGACGCCTGCTTTTCACCGGCGATATCAAATTTGAATCACTCAAACAATCGGCGCAATTGTGGGTCGGGACATTTTCGATGGACACTCACTACGGATTTGAAATTGACTGGAGAGAAATGGCCTTTGGTCGGGTCGGCTTTGATATCGGTCGCCTGACTTTGGGCGCCGGTGCGGCAGTTCAAAATTTTTCACTCGATTTGGCCTACCTGCACGACGCCGATTTCGACGCCACGTTCCGAGTGAGTGGCGGGTATCGCTGGTGAGAATTACAGACTGGAAGAATAGGATTCTATGAATGACTATTCCAAGTACAACATCAAACTCGACATCCTCCACGGCCACCAGGAGCTGATCAGCATTCCGAAAATTGTCGCGGAGATTACCGAAAAGTGGTCCAACCGGACACTCACCAAAGTCAATGACAGTGTGGTTCGGCTCGCGGTGATCGAGGGCGAGTTTCATTGGCACAAGCACGACAACGACGACGAGTATTTCATGGTTCTGGAAGGCCGCCTTCTAATTGACCTTGAGGGTCGCACCATAGAACTTGGGCCACTGGAGGGGGTCACGATCTCCAAAGGGGTCATGCACCGTCCGCGCGCCCCGCAGAAGACGACCGTGTTACTGGTTGAGACCGCCCAGATAGTTCCGACCGGCGACTGAAATGTCGCCCGAACTAATTCTCATCCAGATCATCCCCGATTTCGTTCCTGAACTGCTTGACCAAGCGCGGTGGGATTGAGTAGAGAACATACGCCCTGAAAAGGTAATCGCGCACGGGATCGCCATTGGCCAGGGCCGTTCGAAACGACGCCAGATCCAGCGTATTCCGGATTGAATCAGGGGTGGTGGCACCGTTGTCGAATGCAGTCTTCGCTTGTGTCCAGATCGTGGCGAAAAGATCGCGCACCGTGCGCAGGTAGCTTGTGTCGCGCATGATCTCGCCGTGGCCGGGGCAAATGACTTTCGGATGCAGGGCCAGCATTGTGTCAAGCTGAATCACCCATTCATCGAAGAAACTTCCGAACGTGTACGGCATTGGCGAGACGAGAATATCACCGGTTATTAGTATGCTGTCGGCCGGGAGCCAGACATAGGCGTCGCCGGGTGTGTTCGCCCGGCAATCGTGACGGATCTGAATTTCCGTATTCCCCATATGTATGGTCAATTGCTTGTCAAAAGTAACGTTCGGGATGAGCGCCGTATCGCGGCGAACATCGGCGTCGTACTTCTTGAGCAGGTCCAGTAGTTTGAAGGCGAGCAGGCTATCGGTCGCATTGAGTGCGCGGCCGCTTGGACTTTTGCCGCTGGCCAGCATCTTGTTGTAATCATCAATGTACTTTTGGTACTCGCCGTTGCGAGCCTCGTTGACCCATTCAGGCATCCGTCGCGCCAGAATCTCGCGAGTTTTGGTGTGTGAGATGATTTGAATATCCGGAAATTCCCGCTTGTACACAAAGTTGCCGGTGTTGTGGTCGCCGTGCCAATGAGTGTTGAGCAGATACTTAACCGGCTTGTCGGTCAATTTGCGAATTTCGGCGATATTGGCCTCGGCGATTATTGGCGGTTGATGCGAGTCGACCACAAATACGCCGTCGTCGGTTAAGATAGCAAACGAGTTGCCGTCGACCCAATCGAGTGTTGGATCAGAGCCGATGAAGGCGTAAACATGGTCGTTGATCCGCTCCATGCGGAAGTGTTCCATTTGCTGGGCCACAACTGGTTGGGTGGCGGCGAGTGCTATGAGTAAGAGCACTGCTGTCCGAATTGGATATTTCATTGGGTAGTCCTCCCGGCTATTTTCCTACAAAGACGGACAAAGTCGCTGTTTGTTGCAAAGCGGCGGGTGTTTGTCAATTGCGCTGGTGGCTTAGCCGCAGTAATTTCCACTTCAACTCGATGAACTCACTACTCCTCAGACATCTATTCGTTTTCTTTGTGGCGATCTCTCTTTTCCTGGGAGCAGGGTGTGGCCAGCGAAAAGAGCCCGGGGCAGGGCCCGATCTGAAATGGGAAGAGGCGCACTTTAAGGCCCAGGAAGTGATTGAACTCCTCAATGTACGCCGCCGAGCGACTGATCGCAGTTATTATTACCCACGCGAGGTCGCCGATCTGGATAGCGACGGTGTCTACGAAGTGATAGTCGGATGGCATCCACAAGGCGGCCCGAACGGTGTTGATCTGCTGTGGCGTGTGATTGGCGATACGATGGTTATGAGTCCGGACTCGGCGCTCTTGTGGCACGATGCCGTACAGATGCACTTTGATTCGCAAAAGCTTATGGTGGAATACCCGCTATGGTCTTTGGCTGATTCAGTTTGCTGTCCCAGTATTGATGTGCGAGAAGTCCACAGAGTATCGGGAGATCACACCACTATAATTGCAACTGACACCATTCTCAGAAACGCGAATCCCTGATCCGTCT
>JBGAWZ010000083.1:0-6449 GCA_044227335.1 Candidatus Zixiibacteriota bacterium
GCCATCCAGCCGGTCAGCTTGTTTAGCGAGACGACATAGTTGCCTTGGTTTTTCAGCGGCGGCGGCATGAGGGGCGATTTGGTTGCCCCATTTTCTGACAGGTAAACAAAAGAGTCGGCCGAGACCGGCGACTCAAGCGGCGCACCTTTTTCTTTGAAATCGGGAATGAGTTCGGCCAGACCACGGGGATTCATCACCGCCCCGGACATGGAATGGGCGCCGACATACGACCCCTTGTCCATGAGGAATATTTCCGGGCGCGTGACCGAAGTGTCGCGCGCGGCCAAAATGGCAAGTTGATAAGCCAGTGCCAAACCGGCCGGTCCGGCGCCGACTATCAGAATATCAGTTTCGAGAGTATCGCGTTCGACCGCCATGATCTAGTATCTCCTTCGTTACCTGAAGGAAGATACAAAAGTCGGCGGTCAAACAAAAGTGATTACGACTGCACGGCCGACTGCTGACGAGGCGGAGCGGGTTGCTGATGACCGTTGCCATTGGTCTCGTCGTCGTTGCTTCTGCCGTTCATCGAAATCTGGAGCATCTCACTGATCTTACGCTTATCACAGCCGATCGTCATCAAGCGGGCATTTCTGATGATGGGCCGGCGCAACAGCGTCGGATCGGCGGCGATCAACTTAGCGACCTCGAACCGATCCGGCATTTTTTGATCGAGCCCAAGTTTTTCGAACGACTCGGAAGCCGGATTAAGAAACATCATCAGATCCCAGTTCCCCAGAAGGCGAATCGCTTCATCTTCGGTGAGCGGTTTTTTCAAAAGGTCGCGGAATTCAACGTCAATTCCGGCGTTTTCGATAAAGCGGCGTGTTTCCAGACATTTGTCGTCGGTGCCGTATGAAATAAATGTCGCGCGTTTGGGCGCCATAGAACCTCCATGCGCAGGATATGCGGTCTGCCGACATTCGGCGGCAGGACATCCTCAACGTGAGTGTGAATACCTGAAGTTTCCCCTGAGAGAAACCGTGCTATGTCCGCAACTGCGGACTGTTCGAATCAACCAAGTCGACATAAAATCAATATTGACGTGTCAGAGTCAATAAAAAATATGTCGCTTTCGAGTCTGCTCTTTATTGTCACCTTCTTCGCGCTCCGTCGTGCGGAGTGTTGTCGTCAACTCTCCCCTTGCGAGTTTGCCGGTGCGCCCTGCGCACTTTGCGGCATTCCGAATTTCCGAAACTGGTGGTGAGGTCTTGGGCGAACCCGCCGAGCGGGCCCCTGTCTAAACTATCGGATAACCAGGACGGGACATTAGCGCCGTCACTGTAATATAACGATTTTTTGCCGGAATAGTTCCGAATTTTACAGGTCTTGTTTTTTCTCTTTCACAGTCGCAATCCAACAGTAATGCCATCGCGGAGCGGTAGAATAGTGGTGAAAAATCGCTTATCAACATACATCCGGCGGTTAAACTCTTTGATCGCTCGGGTGAGTTTGTCGGGATGTGGATAAGTCACGGCGCCGTGCCAGATCGTGTTGTCGGTGATAAAAAGCCCGCCCGGACGCAAGCGCGGCGCGACCAGATCGATCGTATCGCGGTACTGATCCTTATCTATATCATTCAGTACTATATCAAATGGGCCGCGATAGTCGGTGATTATTTCGCGTGCGTCGCCGCAGTGGAAACTGAATTTCGATTTCAGACCACCCTTGCGAAAGTGCGCTTTGGCGCGATCTAAATTCTGTTGATTTCCCTCGGTGAGAAAAATCCTGCCGTTTTTGCCCATCGATTTGGAAAACCAGTAGGCCGAGTAGCCGTAGCCGGAACCCAGCTCAAAGATTGAGCACGCTTTTGTCAAAGTCGCCATCTGAAAAAGAAAGCGGCCAACGAGTGGACCAATTATCGGAAAGCCATGTTTGGCGGCGTATCGTTCCATCGCGGACAGAGTTGCATCTCGGCGCGGGGTGGCGGAAAGTAGGTACTCATGAACTTTGGCAAAGTTGACAGGTGGTCTTTTCATGGGAGTATTAGATACACGATATCGTTTTCTATTTCGATTTGATATGTCTTCAGTTTGAATCCGGGGTTCGTGGTACATTCGCCGGTTTCAATGTCATATTTCCATCCGTGCCAGGCGCAGGTCAGTTCGTGGCCGCTGATAGCGCCGCCGCGGGCCAGCGAAGCCCGCATATGTTTGCATTCGGATTCCATTCCGATAAGGCGGCCATTGTAGTTGAAAACAGCGACCTTTCGCGCCAAGATCTGCTTTTCGATCGCCCGACCGGGCGGGATTTCGGCCAGCAATCCCATTTTGATGCGCGAAGGCATGGCCGAATAAAGACCAGAGTGCGTCGATTAGCAAGTGCAATGCGGGGATCACAGAGACGGGACGTTTGATCCAGTCGCGATCCGGTCGCCGGTGTCGGCAACAGCCCCGGATTCGGTTGTAACCGGTGTTGACTGCGCTACCGCTTTTGATTTCTTGCGCCGCATAGTTGAGATTCCGCCGGCAAACGTAATAAAAGCGCCGAACCAGAATAATTGAATAAGCGGCTTTTTGCTGAACTCAATAACCAGCGAGGCCGGTTCAGATTGAGATTGCGGGACGAACGGCCCAGTTATGGCAAGCGCCACCCCGCCGTCTTCGGGGCGCACTCCGGCGATCGTCACACTGCCGGTTCCGCCATCGAAAGATGCGGCGTCATGCAAAATGCCCGAGGGCTGGACTTTCATGCGCGGAGCGATTGATTCGGACTTGCCGTCGTAGGTAACAGTCAACTCCGCGGCTACACTCATTACCGAGTCCGATGACTGCTGGTCACCGTGGGCGCCAGTGAGATCAAACTGCGTGAAGGTAAATTCATATTTGCCGAGTTTGGCGGGCTCGCCTTTTTTGAGCGTCAGGCGGCCGGCGTCATTCGGAGCGGCTTCTTTGAGCGAAACCGGCGCGAGATACAAATCGTACAGGGCGTATGTCTCAACATGAGGCTTTTTCATCACCCCTTCGGCGTTCTTGGGGAATTCGTGCGGTAATGTTGTGTGCAACATGTCGTCGCCATTTTTCAGGTCGACGTGGCAATCGAAACCTTTGGGGGTCTGGACGACGTTTGTAAAAGTCAGTTCGTATCCCATGGCCGAAAGCGGCTGGTTTTGCTTGAGCGTCAGAGTCTCTTTTGTTTCAAGTCCGTTGGCACTCACGGCGCCGATTAGGGCAATGGCAAGCCCAACATGCGCAATATACCCGTATTTTAATTTTCCTTCGCTAAATCCGTCGATAACCACCCACCCGTTGGCGGCCAACGCCCAAGCCGCGGCTGTAAAGAGTGCAAGGTACATCGGACTATACGTCACGCCGGCGGTGATCAGCGACACTAGCATGACAACTCCGGCAATGGCACCGGCATACAAAAGTTTTTTGCGGGCAATACCGTCGTTCCATTTGAAGGCCGGGAATATTCCAATCAATAGAAGCAGGCCGATGGCGATCGGCGTCATGGTCGCAAAGTAATACGGCAGACCGACATTGGAGGGGTTTTCAGCCATGCGGGTGATGAGTGGCGCTGAAGTTCCGAGCAGGACAAGTATACCGCCCAGGAACAAGAAGACCACACCGAGCATCACGAAATACGATCGCGATGCTACCGACGAGAATGACTTTTCAGGTGTGATTTCGCGCCAGCGATATATGATCAGCAGAGCACCAATTCCGATAAACGTGAAAAGTGTCGTGATGAGAAACGCGTTGATCCCGAGATCAACAAAGGAATGGACGCTGAAATCAGCGAGCACGCCGGATCTAGTCAGGAATGTACCGTAGAGGACCGACCAAAACGTGAGTGCAGTTACCACAAGCGAGAAACGCATCAGTCCCCGCCGTTGCCTCTTAATAAAGAGCGAGTGCACTTGCGCGGTTAAGAATATCCACGGAATGAACGAAGAGTTTTCGACCGGATCCCAGGCCCAGAATCCACCCCAGCCGAGCGTTTCGTACGCCCAGTAGCCGCCCATAACCAGCGAAACACCGAGCGCCGACCAGGCGAACATGGTCCAGCGGCGGGCCGCCTCCGACCAGATTTCGTATTTGCGTTCAACCAGCGCTGTCATGGCAAAGAGGAATGGAAAGATCGCTCCGGCAAAGCCTACGAACATAATCGGCGGGTGAATCTGCATCCAGAAATTCTGCAGGAGGGGATTTAGACCGGCGCCGTCGGCCTTGAACACAGGCATAAGTTCAAAGGGAGATTTCTTGATCAGAATGAGCAAAAGGGAAATGGTGAAGAGATTGAGAAAGAACATGTTTCCTTTTTCGAATTTCTTCGCGGTGAACATGAGCACTACGCCGAAGACCACGGTGTAGAAAAGCCACAGGAGAAAAGTGCCTTCCTGCCCACCCCAGAGACTGGAAATCAGATAACCGAGCGGGAGATCGTTCGATGAATATGAAAAGACATACGCGACTGAGTAGTCATGGGTGAGAATCAGGGCCAGCAAGGTGGCCAGGGCGCCGGTCACGGCGGCGGTGGCGACCAAAAACGACCGGCGCGCGAGTGAAAGCAGGTGCTCTTTGCCGCGCCAGACAAGAAAATACAGCACTGCCGAGCCGAGCGAGAAGGCCGCGGCCGCAAAGATAAGAAAATCGCCTAGATGAGCCATGGAGTACCTTTCAGATTACTAACGATCAGTGGCACTCGGATTGTGCGCTTTGTTTCTTTTTCCGCGCCGGCTTTTCCTGCTGTGTCACCTCGGCAGTTCCGCCGGATAATGCTTTCAACCGTTCAATCACCACTTCAACCAAGAAATCCGGAGTCGAGGCCCCTGCAGTCACACCTACCCGCGAGACATTCTGACCCTCCGCAAACCATTCATCCTTAATATCCCGCACCGACCCGATCAGATGCCCCTTGCCGCAGATTGCTTCAGAAATCGACGCTAAGCGTCGTGAATTAGCCGACGACTGCGATCCGACCACGAGAACCATGTCGACATGCGGGGCTAAATCCATGATTGCGGTCTGGCGTTGATTCGTGGCATTGCAAATAGTATCGAAGATCTCAAGGTGCGGCCATTTCTCACGCGCGGCCTGTTGAAATTGCACGAAGCCCTCAAGCGATGCGGTGGTTTGGCAGGTCAGGCCGAGCTTGCGGTCTTCCCAGTCGGGAAGTGTCGTCAGTTCTTCGATGCTTGCAACAACAGTAATACGGTCGGGCGCGTATCCAACGACACCCTGTGTCTCGTCGTGGCTCGGGTCGCCGAAATGGATGACATAATAATCATGAGCGACAACTTTTTGGACAATCTCGTAGATGCGCGTCACCAATGGACAGGTAGCATCAACTACATTCAGCCCGCGATCTTTGGCGTCAGTGATGACATCAGGCGCGATACCGTGGGCTGAGATGACCAAAGTCCCGGCAGAAACATCACCGACTGAAAATACCTGGCCGACACCCTGCGCACGAAAACGCTCGACTACCGCCTCGTTGTGCACAATCTCATTGAGGATTGTAACCTGCGTGGCGTCGCGCTGGGCGGTTTCTTCGGTAATTTGGATAGCGCGCTTGACGCCCATGCAAAATCCGTAATGACGGGCGAGGATAATCTTTTCTAACATGCCGCGAGCAATTCCTTTGATTGGTTGAATGCTTTGTACGAACTGCGCACCAGCGGTCCGGCCTCAACATGACCGAAACCGATCTGTTTTCCCACTCTGGTTAGTTCCGCAAATTCGTCAGGGTGCCAGAAACGCTCCACCGGAAGATGCGCCAGCGACGGCCGCAGATACTGGCCGACGGTCAGAATGTCGACCCCGGAAGCGTAGCATTGGTGCATAGTGTCGATGACTTCTTCCATCGTCTCCCCCAGCCCAACCATAAGGCCGGTCTTCACTACCGGGCGCGGTGTGTACTGGTGGGCATAGCGAAGAACCGCCAGCGATCGATCAATTTTCGCGGCGCCGCGCACACGTTTGTGCAGGCGCGGGACTGTTTCAATGTTGTGCCCGAAGACATCTACGCCTGAATCGAGAACTGTTTTGACCGATTCCATGTTGCCCCCAAAATCAGGCACAAGAAACTCGACTTTGACATTTGTATCCTGCCTTCGGAGGAGCTCTATAGTCCGGGCAAATATAGCCGCTCCCCCATCCGGCAGGTCATCTCTGGTCACCGAGGTGATGACCACTTGTTTTAGCTTAAGTTCGGCAACCGCGTCGGCCAAGCGACGGGGCTCGTCTTCGTCAAGACCCAGCGGCTGAGCTTTGAGGACATCGCAGAAATTACATCCGCGCGTACAACGATGGCCCAAAATCATGAAAGTGGCAGTGCCTTCGTCCCAACACTCGCGAATATTCGGGCAGGCCGCTTCCTGACAAACCGAGTGCAAACCGTTGGTTTTTAATATCCCCTTGACGCGATCGAAATTCGGCCCCGAGCGCGCGACTATTTTCATCCAGTGCGGCGCCCGCTGATGTGGCACCTGCAGACGGTCTTTG
>JBGAWZ010000084.1:0-6434 GCA_044227335.1 Candidatus Zixiibacteriota bacterium
TGCCGATGAATTTGTTCATGAGGTTGACTAGCTTGTCAAATATCTCGCGGTTGATACAGTAACAGGTGCAGGGGCCTTCGATCTCGCCGCGCACCAGTCCGGCCTCTTTGAGCGCTTTGAGATGTTGCGAGACGGTCGACTGCGCCAGCGGCACGACCTGTACTATATCGCCGCAGACACACCGGTTTTCGCTCGCCAGAAACTGGATGATCTGTAGCCGCGCCGGATGCGAGAGGGCGTCAGCGAATTCGGCCAATTGGGCCAGTTCGGTATCGAATTGTTCGGTTTTCGATGTTGCCATTTCGTTCTCCTGTATCGTATATCGTAAATATACGATAAAAGTTGCAAGGGAGGCAAGAGAAATGTTGAAGTGTTCCATAACAATATGTCTACCAAACTGATATTCGCTTAACGGTTGAGAGATCATATCAATATCTCATTGCGAATGTATGATAAATTGAAACATTGTTATTATTATTTAGTATAATAGATACGATAAATAATGATATACCGGTGGTGAGGAAACAATATAATGATATACCGAACTCCAGCAGTTGATGCACAAGAGCTTACTGTGATCGGTCAGATTGATGCGACCCGAGACAAGTTGAGGTACTCACTTCAAAACCCAACGAGATGGACGGGTGTCTTGAGACGCAACCAATTCGCAAAGGCAATTCAGGGATCGAATACGATCGAGGGTTACCAAGTGACCTATGAGGACGCCGTTGGAATCGTCGAGGGAGAGAGAGTAGAAACTGACATAGCTACACAGATGGCAATCGAGGGGTATCAACGAGCACTTACTTATATTCTTCGATTGGCGGATGATCCGAGTTTCTCATTTGACGAGTCTTTGATAAAGAGCCTCCACTACATGATGATAGAGCACGATACCGAGAAACATCCCGGCAAGTGGCGAAACGGTCCCATATACGTTCGGCGGGAACCGTCTGGAGAACGTGTGTACGAGGGGCCGGACGCTTCACTTGTACCTTCTCTGATGCGCGAGTTCGCGGAAGACACACAGCGAGTAGAAAGCCAGGCACCTGTGCTCGTCAAGGCCGCCATGGCTCATCTCAATCTTGTGATGATTCACCCGTTTTCAGACGGGAACGGCCGAATGGGGAGAGCGATACAGACACTGGTTCTCACGCGTGATGGCATTCTGTCGCCATTATTCTCGAGCATCGAGGAGTATTTGGGGTCCCGTGGCAATACTGAAGCGTATTACTCGGTTCTGGCTTCAGTTGGCCAAGGTCAATGGAATCCAGGCAATGACGCCCGACCCTGGGTCAGGTTTTGTCTTCGCGCACATTTACAGCAAGCACTGACATTGGACAGACGCGTTAAGGAAATTGCCCGGCTCTTCAGTGACTTGGAGGCGGAGATTCACAAACGAAACTTGAACCAGCGGATGATATACGCGTTGTATGACGCGGCGATCGGGTTCCGGGTTAGGAGTGAGCGATATCGGATAAGTGCTGACGTCTCGCCACAGGTCGCCGCAAAAGATCTGCAATTATTGGTTCAACAAGGTCTGTTAATTCCCAAAGGTGAAAAACGAGGTAGAACGTACTTTGCATCAAAGGAATTGGTCGAAATCAGAGACAACGCAAGGGAACTGCGGAAAGTTGTTACTCAGGATCTCTTTGGACAACAGCTTGATCTGAATTTCTGATTTTTGGTAATCCCAATCGCAGAGGTAGTCTCGAGAGTAAAGAGGCGCGACAAAGATGTAGGATTCAGCGAGCCGTCGCTCTTGCTTTACGCCGAACCATCCCCCATATTCCTCCCGTAAACTAAGATCCGTTGGGGGTGGCGTAATAATTGCCGCCTGAGATCATACCCCCTCGACCTGATCCGGGTAATGCCGGCGTAGGGAAACGGAGATGGATAACATCCCCTCGGCCTGCCAATCAGGCCAACCTATCGATTCAGGACGGAATCTTGCGAAACCGATTGTCGTTGTGCCTTTGGGCATAATGGCACAAACGCGAGGTTGCTGTCATGAAAGACACAAAATCAATTGCCACACGTGGCAGGCGAGGACGCCCGCCACGCACAACAAAACCCGTCAGGTCACACGCTCCGCTTGCGCGGATCGCAAGACCTGACGGAACCGCTGAACGGGTGCGTCGTGTGATCAGGCGTCCCCACCTGACCGCGACATCAAATCAAGAGGTGTCGGGTGAGGACGTCCGACACCACGATGTAAGTCGGGTTCCGACTGAGTCCGACGCCGGAGGGCGAGGGAGAAACCCGACAAATGTCGGCGCAAGGAGTGTCGGGTTTTTCGCTCGTCCGGCAGAGGCCGGACTCTCTCAGAACCCGACCTACAATGCGCGACGCGTCGAGCGTGGCCTGCCCCGTGCTACGACACGGGGTCGAGACGCGAACAACACGAGGAGAGATTGCTTCGCCGCGTCCTTCGACAAGCTCAGGATGACGCGTCTCGCAATGACCAGCCATGTGGCTGGACCTTGGCGCTTCGCGGTTATCTTCTCGCTTCTGATGAGTGGATTGACCGCTAATGCCCTCGCTCTGAGCCGCGTCGTTGTCGATCCACAGAAACACCCGCTACCAAGTGTGTCGGTCGTCACCAATCTCTCCGGTGTCGGGACACAAACCGATGTGAGTGGTCAGTTCACGCTCGCTGACAACAGCGAGATCAAGTGGCTGACATTTTCGTGTGTCGGATTTCTGCCCAGGCAGTATTCGATCAATGGTGTACCGGATACAGTTGTACTGGAGCCGACTGTCATTCCCGGTGGCGATGTCATTGTCCGCTCTGATCGCGCCATGCAGGGAGAGACTCCGGTGGCGTTTGAGAATCTGTCAAGGACCGATATCGACCGTGACTACAAAGTAGGCGAGTTCCCGCTCCTGCTACAGTCGACACCGAATCTCTATGCCTTCTCCGACGGCGGCTCGGCGCTTGGGTACAGTTACATTAAGATTCGCGGATTTGACGACAAGCGGGTGGCGGTCTATATCAACGGCGTGCCGCTTAACGATCCAGAAGATCAAGCAACATACTTTGTCGATCTGCCGGACTTCGCCTCGAACATCACCGACATTCAAATTCAACGTGGCGTTGGCAACTCGCTCTACGGCGACGCCTCGTTTGGTGGATCGGTGAATATCGCCACCAATGTCTTTGCACGGGAGCGGAGTTTGTCGCTGTCGTCGGGGTACGGCCGTTACACAGTCAACGAACACCCCGAAGGCGACTTGTCCAAGCAGACGATTAACTTCTCGTCGGGATTAGTCGACGGCCGCTGGCTGTACGGCGGACGATACTCACGCCAGTCGACCGGTGGATATCGATACGGAAGTTGGTACGAAGGTTGGTCGTACTATCTATCGGCCGCGCGGCTCGACAAAAACATGACAACCGAACTGCACGCGTACGGCGGCCCGATGCGGATGCACTTGTCATACTACGGAGCGTCGCTGGATGCAATCAATGCCGACCGTCGCGTCAATCCGCTCACCTACAGCAACGAGACCGACAATTTCAACCAGCCGCACTATCAATTGCATAATGTGTGGAGTATCAACCCGCGCACAACTTTGTCTAACACCCTCTACTATATCAGAGGCAAGGGCTACTACGAACAATTGAAAGATGACCGGTATTTCTCTGATTACAATATCGCGCCAGAGTATGTTGATGACTCTGTGGCCGGAGTGAAATACGAAACCGGCGATCTCGTGCGCCAGCAGTGGGTGTACAAATCACAGATCGGATGGAATCCGCGCTTGGATATCGAGCATGTTCACGGTTCGCACGGAATTGGTGGCTCTTTCTATGGATTCACGTCCGATCATTGGGGGCAGGTGGTTTGGGCCGAACATCTGAGCGGAGGACTCGATCCGCGCCAACGGTACTACGAGTACCACGGAACAAAGTATGTCGGGTCGCTTTACGGACAGGAGATATACAACTTCTCGCCAAAATTCTCGACGCAGGTAACCGCGCAGGTTCGATATCAAAAGTACAAATTCCGCCAGGTCAAGATCGGCGCATTCAAGGGGTATGACTATGATCTCGATTGGCTTTTCTTCTCGCCACGCATAGGATTCACATTCAAAGTAAACGAACAGGCCAGCCTGTTTACAAATATCGCGGTCTCATCGCGAACACCCATCGATGCCGACATCTACGACGCCAGCGATCCGTATGCGTTTCCGTCAATCAATGTAAAAGACAGTACGGTGACACCGGGCGGCACAATCTATTCCTTTGGAGACCCAACTGCAAAGTCCGAAAGAGTGTATGATGTTGAGTTGGGTGGCTCATATCGCAAAGAGAAATGGTCCGCCGGTGTGAATTTGTTCTGGATGGAATTCCGCAACGAGATAATTCCGTACGGCGGCGTGAACTCCAATAACGGCCTTCCGATCACAGTCAATGCGGATCGTTCAGTTCATGCGGGCGTTGAACTCACTACGTCTGTAATGCCAACCCCACAATTCACACTCTCGGCCAACGCCGCTTTCAATCACAATCGGATCAAGAAGTTTGTCGCGAGTTTGCCGCTCTATGATGGAACTTTCAGCGAAATTGGACGCATGAACGAAGACTTTTCCGACAAGGTGATTCCCGGGTTTCCGACGACTCTTGGCAATCTGCTTGCCGACTACAAGACTGATCGATTCCGGCTGACATATCGCCTTCGACTTGTTGGATCGCAGTATATGGAACTCCGCAATCTCGACTCGCTTCAAATGAAAGGGTACGGTTACTCAACAATTTCCGCAGAATACAGCATTGGCAAAGTAAGTGGGATTGGTAAACTGCTACTCTCGCTCAGAGTGGAGAATCTGGAGAATCGTAAGTTTCTGACATCGGGGTATGGCTGGAATGGATTCTACCAACCGTCGCCAATCGATCCGATATACAACGACGATGGAGCTGAGTATTATGTTGGCGCCGAGCGGTCGTTTTATGCGGAAATAAAACTGGAGATGTTTTAAAAGCAACGCCCTTCGACTCCGCTCAGGGCGACGTTCCGATCATCGAGAGTGCGGCGTACAATTATGGTCCGGCTCAGCAACTATGCATTCCTCAAGGGCCAAGGTACTGCGTACTTCTATCGGAGACGATTGCTGAGCGCGTTAGCGTCGGGCTGAGCGGAGTCGAAGCCCGATTTGAAATGTTAGAGCGAACACATATATGCATCTGATCGACTACCTCATCATTCTCGCCTACCTGGTCGGACTTCTCTGGCTGGGGTTTCGGCGCAAGATGGCCGCCGACAGTTCTGCCGGTGAGCTGATTCTCGCTGGCCGGCGGCTGACTATGCCGGCCTTCGCGCTCTCGATTGTCTCGACCTGGTACGGCGGGATACTTGGTGTCGGCGAGTATTCGTACAAATACGGGCTTTCAAATTGGCTCGTGTTCGGACTGCCGTACTATGTCGCGGCGGCGATCTTCGCGTTGTTCTTGGCAAAGAAGGCGCGTGAGTCACAGGTGCTGACAATTCCTGAGCGACTTGGACAAGTGTACGATAACCGAACTGCCCTGCTCGGGGGTGTGATAATTTACCTGGTGACCGTGCCGGGGGCGTATGTTTTATCAATCGGTGTTTTGGGTGAGCAGATATTCGGCATCCCATTTTGGATTGGTGTGGTGGCCGGATCGTTCTTCTCGATTGTCTATGTTTATCTCGGCGGGTTTTCATCGGTTGTGCGGACGGATATTTTCCAAACAGTTTGCATGTTTGCCGGTTTTGTCGTCCTCTTTATTTTCTTGTATAGCAAATACGGCGGGTTGGAATTTGTCTCATTGCATGTGCCAAATGAACATCTAACCTGGCACGGCGGACGCTCGGGTTGGTATATAGCCACGTGGTATGTGATCGCGCTGATGACTTTGGCCGAGCCGGCTTTTTTCCAGCGCTGTTGTGCGGCGAAATCACCGCAGGCGGCACGCAACGGCATCTTTCTGGCTATCGGCATGTGGGCCTGCTTTGATTTTCTCACCACCAGTTGCGGCCTCTATGCGCGGGCGCTTATGCCGAATCTGGCCGACCCGGTTTCGTCATTTCCGGCGCTGGCTAACAATATCCTGCCGGCGGGGATACTCGGTATGTTTGTGCTCGGGATGGTGACCACTGTCCAGTCGACGTTTGATTCGTATTTCTTTATCTCGGCTTCGACTTTTGGAAATGACATCGTTGGGCGTCTTAAGAAAATCAGCACCTTGGAAATCACTCACTACACGCGGATAGGTTTGGTTCTGTCGGCGATCATGGCGGTTGTCTTTGTCTTTGTCTTTCGGAGTGTAGTTGATATCTGGTATGCGTTTGGCAGTATTGCCACACCGGCGCTGATTGTTCCGGTCTTTTTCTCGCTGGTCGGCAAACGCAGAATGCCGGCGAGGGTGACATTCTGGACAATGATCATTTGCGCCCTGGTATCGCTTG
>JBGAWZ010000085.1:0-6424 GCA_044227335.1 Candidatus Zixiibacteriota bacterium
CTGATGATGCCGTCGACTGGCACTTTCTCCCCGGGGCGGACTACGATGGTGTCGCCGACTGCAACCTGTTCAATATCAATTTGTGATTCAACGCCGTCCACGGCACCGAGCACGACTAAAGAGGAGCGGAGATGAAATCAGGGATTGCCATTGGTCGAGTTGCACGCGCCATTGGATGTGCAGTCCTTCTCGTGGCGTCGGCCGGGGCACAGGTGAGTGACGAGTACCCGCCGCTTATTTCGCGGCCTGCGTCAGTGGTGTTGATCAAGCCGGGGCAGATGTCGCTTTCACCCGATGGCGATCGGGTGGCGATAGCCGACCAATTCGGGAATTCCATTCAGGTGATGGACAGTCGCGGCGCGTTAATTTGGTCGGCCTCGCAGGCAATTGCTTTTAATCAGCCGGTTGCGGTGGCGTTTGCGGGATCGGGCGAACTGTTATTTTCGCAATGGGAGTCTCTTCAGATATTTCGGGTCAACGAAAAATGGCCTTCGGTGATAGATACTGTGGCTGACTTAAGTGCGTTCATCGGCCCCGGCTCGCGAATTTGTAAGCTCTATCGCCAGCCCGACCAATCCTGGTTGATCCTGGTATCAAATCCCGACCGACTATTCAGCTTCGACAGTGATTTCAGTAAATCGAAAATCCTGATCAAGAGCGGCGGTTCAAAAGGAAAACTAGATCGGCCGACGGCCTGCGCGCTTGCGAGTTCAGGGCGAATTGTCGTCGCCGGTCGGGGACATTTTCCCACCCAGATTTTCGATCCGGCCGGAACATTTGTGGTGTTAGCCGATTGGAACACTGCAACTCCGGTAGCACGTTGGGAAGCCGCGGCTGTTGCCATCGACCAGCGCGAGACGATATGGGTGGTCGACGCGACCAATATGCAGTTTCGATGTTACGATCCAACCGGCACGTTGACATCGGCAAGGTCAATCGCTTCTGGAAATCGGTTTCCGTCGGATATGGCAATAACTGTCGATCATCAACTGCTGGTTTCCGACGCCAATGGTCGTATCGACATCTATGATCTTTCCCAGGAAAACTGACATGCCGAAATCCGTGTACATAGCCATCATCGTATTGTCGCTTTTCGGCGGTTCTATACAAAGCGGCGGTTGGCACAAAGGTGAGTCGCTCCAGTGTGGCGAATGCCACGCTGAGCACGCTTCGGTCGGTGGCCAGGAAATTCCGGGGGGGCCGTATAGTACGCTACTGCTCAAGAGTTCGATTAACGAACTTTGTTTGTCTTGCCACGGAGGCGATGATCCTACCGCACCGGATGTACTCGCTCCAGTTTCTATGTACGCCCAGTCACCCCGTACTGAGAGCGCGGGCGGTCACTTTCAAGTTCCGGGTGTGCTGAATTCGGCGGGACATTCACTGGGAATCGTCTTGCCTATTCCGCTCAATAGTAGCGGGAGAAATATCGAACTGACGTGCGCCAGTTGCCACGACTACCACGGCAACGAAAACTACCGCAACTTGAAATACGACCCAGCTGGTAGTGGCGATTCGATCGTTCTGTCAGCGTTGGTGGATATCTTTTGGCAAGATCCACCGCCCTCCTTCCCAAACCCGGTTGGAGCGGCCGCGGCGTATCAGCTGGGGAATATTCGGTATAAGTCGTCGTGGTCAGGTTGGTGCGGGTCATGCCATGATCAAATTCAAAACAATTCCACCGCTATTCCGCCGGCGCATTTCAATGCCCATCCCAGCGACATCGCGCTTTCCGGCACCGGCAGTTCGCCACACGTAAGCTCTTCGCGTTGGATCGACGGTACCGGAGAAGGATTTACCGGAAACGCAACAGTCCCCGGCGAAGGAATATCGCGCCTTCCGTTTCGCCAGCCAACCGCGACCGATTTCGCTACGGCCGGACAGGTAGAGAGTTCAAACGAAATCTTTTGCGGGAGTTGTCACAAATCGCACGGTTCTGACTTCGGCAAGGGACTGCGCTGGCCGTATGTGGAAGGCGGAGTAAATTATCTCTCCGGTTGTCAGCAGTGCCACGGGAAGTGATGAGTGACCAAATGAACAAACAGAGATTGTACAGCACACTGGCGCTGTCACTCATAGTGCTGGTCATCGGTGTTACACGAGCGGACAATGGCAAGTATCGTCTGTCCGCGCACGGCTCCGCCACCAGTGGTGTCCTCCGAACAAGCACTGTCCCGCAAGGAAGTTGTGCCCAATGCCATGACTCGCACAATGTGCAATCCGGAGGAGATTACGGGCTGTTTGAACAGAATTCCAACAGGATCTGCTTTTCTGCCTCGCTCGGTGGATGCCACGCCGACAAGCCGACCGGCGGATCGGCCGGCTATCCGGCGCAGGAGTCAGACCGAATGCCCTCCGGGTCATCCGATCCCGGCTACTTCGAATTCAACGCCGGCGGGACGCGCGTTTCGGGAGTGCAGAATCTGGTCCGATGGCCCGGACAGCTGATTTGGGAGAGCGCTCAATTTTCGCCTCACTATGCAAGTCCGTCGATGCCACTTCGCGATGCCTACGGGAACGGCGCCTGTGACAACTGCCACAATGTCCATGGCGGTGAGGGCGAACACGACCTTACTGATTCCACGAACAGGGGAATTGTGGGGTCAGAGTCGGGTGCCCTGCCCACCAATTATTCGCAGTGTCTGGGATGCCACTCTCAATTTGGACCCGCGGGAATGGACGATACCTCTCGCTCCATCGCTTACTATTATGACCGCTCTCAAAATCCCGAACAACAGACCGGCCACGGCGCGGGTAACCAGGGGTATGTGCCGAGTAATAGTCGCCTTCCCTGTTATGATTGCCACAATCCCCACGGTTCCGTCGGTTACGGCGGCGCTGGAGGAAATGCCCATCTGCTCAGCGATCAACGACCCGGCTGGTATGGACTGACAAATATCAAAGACACCAGTTCAGCACAGGGAAACGATCAAGTGCGGCGGTTCTGCTTTGGTTGTCATCAGTCTTCCGATGGACTAGGCGGGGGACTTGTGGAAGGCATCAATCTGGAAATGCTCCCCTCGGAGATCAGCGCTCATGCCTTCGCCGATTCCAAACATTGCTATACATGCCACGGGGTCGACTACAGTTCGCCGACCGGCTACAACGTCCATCATCCAAAAGTCGAATAGTCAATGATCACGCCGCACCGACAGCTATTGAACTGCTCGCCGTCGCTCCATTGGGTTGCGAATCTGGTTACGGTGTCACTGGCGGCGGGGGTGTGCTTGCTGATTTCGGATTCTGCGCGAGCCGAGCGGTGGTATGGGAATATTGTCCTTGGTGCGCTCCATAATTCGTCGACTGTGCCATCGAGTGTCGACGAAGGCGCCAACTACCAGGCCCACGCCAACATCAATGTCGAAGACATTCTCTTTTACAAGAATCGGTTCAGACTCGCGACCAATGTCGAGTGGCGACATCAGGGAGACGGGTATGAGCAGTATCGGCCGACCTATTACTTCGACTTGTTTGGCTACGGATACACATTTAATTCGACGTATTCGCGATACAAAGTGAAGGGTCTACTTCTCCAGCCGCAGATTTTGGTCGATGTCTTCACCCGCGACTGGCGAAATGTGCTACAGCTCTCGCCGGCCAAATTGCCGACTTTCAGTCTGCTCCACAGCGAAATACGCACCTTCAATAATCCGCCGTACGAGATCAACAATCAACGCCAGCGCATGATGATTGCGCAGTCGGCTTTCAGCCGGTCTTTGTACAGTCTGCGGGGCGTCTACCAGCGAACTCGGACGGATGACTACGGCAACGACCGGATAAACAACCTGGTGCGGACCTCAAGCGGCAATCTGGCGCTCACCTCGCCGTCGTCGCGTCTCGGCTCTGCCGCTGTCACGTACAACTATTTCGATACCCGCCGCACGCTGGCGGGGTTCAAGCTCAGCGCCGGAAAAACTCATTCGGTGACCGCGATGGTGTCATCGACTGTAGCCAAACATGTTTCGGCAGGCGTGAGTTACTCCGGGCAATATTCGCAAAACAAGGTGCTCACGAACCCGACCAACAACCGCCGCAACGAAGTATTCAGCGGCAGTGTCGGATACGCGCCGACCGGGTATTTGGATTTTCAGGCGATAAAAGGGTATCAGATCGACGGCGCCACGGGCAGTTACGATATCAGCGAATATGCCACATTGCAGGCCAATTTCTCCCGGTATCTGCGCCAGGGAGTTGACACGCGCGCAAGTTTCACCCGCACCCTTTTTCAACAGGGGAATCGCGTGCGAGAGTTCCGCGATTCGCTCGGCCAGCTCGACTCGATACAACAAATGGACCACTTCTATCTGGATACATACTACGGCTCAGTGACACTTTCTCCGGCACCGTATATCAAAGTATCGCAGGGATTGTCGATCAGTCGCGACAGTGATCCGGTGCAGGCCAGCCAGCGATGGCAAATGTCGGCGACTACCGATAGCCGGATGTGGCTCCGTGACAATCTCGAGGGGCGGCTGTCGTACAGTAACACATATCAAGGGGACCGACTTCGCCTCGGTCATCTTTCCGGAGAGACAATAAATGTCGGCGCCAGTTGGACACCGCTTCGTAATGCCAGTGTCGCGATGGCCTACGTTCATTCGATCTACAATTCTTCCACCCGCAACACTTCGAGTAGCGTGAGCTTTTACTCCAGCTACTCGTTTCGTCGGATATACAATCTGTCGTTGTCGTACAATGGCCGCGAGCAGTCGACTCAGAGCAGTGTCCCAAACAATCAAACCGGAACGGGCGCCAATCGGCCAAGGGTCGCCAACGCGCAACTTCTCGTGTACACGAGCGCTCGGTCGACTCTTACCATCGGATACAACTGGGAACGCACTCCGGTGACCGATTCCGACGCCCGCACGACCACGACCTGGCGAGGAAATCTTAACCTTCAGATATAGTTGGTACTGGTATGAATCAAATGCGCACATATGTATTGGGAGTGGTAGCACTTGTGGCCGCCCTATGGGCAGGTTGCGGGCCGCCGCGACAAGTCTTTGTTAACGAACAAGCCGATTTCGGTTTCTATAAGAAAGTCGGCATCATTCCCTTTTCTAATCTGACGAGCGAACGGAACGCCGGCGACAAGATGACCTCGTCGTTTACCACAGCCCTGCGGATCGAGAATGTGGTAGAGACTCCGGCACCGGGTGATTTTCTGAAAATCTACCGCGATATTGTCAAAGGTGACCGGGTCAATGTGGCCGAGGAACTCACCGGCGAAGAGGTCATAAACATGGGGAAAGCGGCCGGAGTGGAGGGAATATTCGCCGGCGCGGTTCGGGATTTCGGCATGAGCCGGGTCGGAACCGAAGAGTTTCCGCTGGTTGGTGTGGTCATTCGCTTTTTTGATTGCCAGTCCGGCAAGGTGATCTGGAGTTATGAAACAACCCGCCGCGGTGGACCGGGGTTTCCCGTCTTTTCATTCGGCGAGACCCATACACTCGGTGATTTGGCCACGAAGATCACCCGTGAGGCGGCGGAGCAGTTTGCCACCGTGCTCAAGTAAGGCGATGAGATAATGAACAGAGTAGCTATTGTCGTCGCCGCGTTGCTTGTCATCCTTGCCGGGTGTGGACCACATGTTGCCACAACCGTTCGGATTGACGAAAAGATTCCAGCCGGTGCAAAGCTCGCCGTCCTGCCGTTTGAAAACTTGAGCGGCCGCGAAAACGCGTCGGAAAAAATCACCGACTATTTCGTACTGTCGTTACAACGCGTCAATCGCGTATCTGTCGCCGAATTCGGCCAAACATACGAACAGATGCGCAAAACGCGCGTGCGGTCCTCTGCTTTCCTGACAAATGATCAGATCGACAGTCTGTCGGCCGGACTTGGCGCGGCCTATCTGGTCGTCGGATCGGTGATTGAATACAACGAAATCGACAACCAGTATCTTGGAAAGATCCCGCAGATATCGCTCAATATTCGGGTCATCAGTTGCCGGACAAAACAGACTATTTGGTCGAGCGCGATCAACGCCCGGGGAGACCAGGGAGAAGTAGTTTTCGGCCTGGGCGCTGTGCGGTCCAAAGATGAATTGGCACAAAAAATCGTGAGTCAAGCCGCCGATCACATCGGTGCACTGGTCGCAAAATGAAACTGCGGGCGGTTTTCTCGCTGGTTGTTGCTCCGTTGTGGCTGATCTGCCTCCATCCGGTCGCCGCATTTGACGCCGACGAATTTCAATCGAAAGTCATTGTCACCGCCATCACCTACGACGACGGCTTCGGTGCGCCCCTCAAAACACCCGGCGGCATTTGGAGCGATGCGGAGTCGGGCGAACTCTATGTAACCGACGCCGGTAATGGCCGCGTCATTATTTACGACCGCAGTCTGGCCAGTAAGTATTCCTTCTCGCATTACGTAGTCGATCCGCAGACCAATAGCAAAGTTCTGGGCGAGCCCAAAGCAATTG
>JBGAWZ010000086.1:0-6364 GCA_044227335.1 Candidatus Zixiibacteriota bacterium
GTTGGCGGAGGATGTCCAGGGAGCGCCGCCCGAGCACTCCCGATGGCGACACCCGCGAAATCATCCCCTCCGGGCGCCGAAGCCAGCGTAAGTGAATTGCGAACCTGGCCGGTCCAGCTTAAGCTGGTCGCTCCGAATGCACCCTTTTTGATTGGCGCCGACCTACTTGTCTGCGCCGATTGTGTTCCGTTTGCGGTGCCGGATTTTCACTCTCGTTTTCTGGCAGGAAAAGTCGTGCTGGTCGGCTGTCCCAAACTCGATGACCTCAATCTGTATCATCAGAAGTTAATGGCGATGTTCGAGCAGTGCCAGCCCAAGAGTCTGACAGTTCTCAAAATGGAAGTCCCCTGTTGCACCGGAATAGCTCAGGCCGCGCTCCATGCCCGCGCCAGTGCCAATCCGCAACTCCCGGTAGAAGTCTTTACCATCGGCATTCACGGCGACATTCGCCCTGAAAAGATCAACGGCGCCAATGCCGGAATACCACTTATCTGATCATTCGAAGGAAACTGAGATGAGCGAATTAATCGACAATACAGAAAAGCGCAAGAATCTGCTCAAGCATATGATTCTCCAGCTCCACAGCGGCGAGGCGCCTGCCGCAGTTCAAAATCAACTCGCCCGCTTGATGGGCAGTGTGCCGTACGACATGGTGGTGGAAGTTGAACAGGAATTGATGGCCGAGGGTCTTCCATACGAGGATGTGCTCCGGCTTTGCGATATTCACTCGGCCGCCCTTGAAGGCAACATCTCGCACGAACATGCGCAAACTGCCCCGGCCGGGCACCCGGTGCACACATTTATCGAAGAAAACAAGGCGCTCAGATTTGAGATCGACTCGGCACGGAAACTCTTTGCCGCCGCCCGTCAATCCACCAACTCCGAACTGCAAACTATTCTCAATCAGATTCGCATGCGCATACAAGCGCTCGCCGATATCGACAAACACTATCTACGCAAAGAGTACTTGCTTTTCCCTTATCTTGAGGCCCACGAAATCACCGGCCCCCCCAAAGTCATGTGGGGTAAACATGATGAGACACGAGAACTGCTCAATGCGGCGGTCGAAGCGGCCCAGCAATTGCGCACCGACGCCGGCGAACTCGGCGGAGTCATTGATCTGGTCATTGAGCCACTCTTGCAGTCCATCGAAGGGATGACCACCAAGGAAGAAGAAATTCTCTTCCCGATGTGCATGGACACACTTTCAGACGACGAATGGTATTCAATCTATCAGCAGAGTATCGAATACGGCTTCTGCTTATACGACCCGACTACAATCTGGAAGCCCGAGGGAACTACGCTGTCTGAACCAACAAAAGTGGATTCAAACAGAATTCAGCTGTCATCAGGCTCCTTCACGGTTACTGAGCTTGAGACTCTTCTCAATTCGATTCCGTTTGATCTGACTTTTGTCGATGCCGACGACAAGGTCCGCTACTTCACCCAAGGTCGCGAACGGATTTTCTCGCGCAACCGGGCGATCCTCGGTCGGTCGGTCCAGATGTGCCACCCACCGTCGAGTGTACACATTGTCGATCAGATTCTAAGCGATTTCAAATCAGGCAAAGAAACTTCAGCACCGTTCTGGATCAACATGGGCGGACGGTTTATCCATATCGAATACTTTGCCCTGCGTGACAACGAGGGAAAATATCTCGGAACACTCGAAGTGTCGCAGGACCTGACTGCCAAACGTGCCCTTTCCGGCGAACAACGGCTTCTAACATATGCTAAGGCTTGACGCTCTTCATGTAGGGCAGGTCCGTCTTCGAACCTGCCCTGCTTGGCCGCCCGTTTGTTCTTCCACGACCAACCTTTCCGTTGCTTCAGGTTGTAAGCCCCGCATCTCGCGGGCGAGACCTGACGCTTGTTGAACTGGAGAAGTATCATGACCTCAAAACCGGACATCACCCCTGACACCAAAGTCGGCGCACTGCTCGATGCCTACCCCGAACTCGAAGAAAAGCTGATCGAGCTGGCTCCGGCCTTCGCCAAACTTCGCAACCCTGTCCTGCGTAAGACCGTCGCCAAAGTCGCGACCTTGCGTCAAGCGGCTCAGGTTGGCGGTGTGAGTATCGGAACAATGATCACGACTCTCCGCAGGTGCGCCGGACTTGAGTCAACTCCAGTCGGAGATGCATCGAGTGACTCGCCTACCACTCCCCCTTCCTGGTTCTCGCTTGAAAAAATCGCGAAGACTCTGGACGCCCGTCCCATGCTCGAAGCCGGTCAGCACCCGATCACAATTGTCATGAAAGACCTCGACACTCTACCCGCCGGCGCGATTTACGAACTCATCACACCATTTATCCCAGCGCCTCTTCTGGATATGGCGAAACAGAAGGGGTATGAGAGCTGGAGTGTGACCGAAAGTGAAGATCTGGTGAAGAGCTTTTTGACCAAGATAAAGTAAATAGCGGTGCAGGGACTCGAACCCCGGACACGTGGATTATGATTCCACTGCTCTAACCAGCTGAGCTACACCGCCATTTCAGAACAAGAGCGAGGCAATCTACACATTTTTCGCCCCCCGTCAACCGTACGCGCAATCGCCACCAAAAGAAAAAGGCCGTGCGAATCCTTTCGCTCGGCCTCAAGAAATAAAGGAGTTGCCCCTCACAAGCAACTCCTTATCCCCACCTCTTAAATACCCTTCACCGCCATACTGCGTATATTTAAGAGTAACTGCACCGTCATAAGAAACAACTGGTGTGCCAAACTCCGCTATCAGCTCCATCTTCGTCCTAACCATCTGTTTGATATTGCCTTATACGAACCAAACAACTCGCTCTCTCTCAGCATGATCTCACAGGATCGCAGATCCTGCGGTATGTTGACGGAGCATGTTGACTCGGATTTGAACCACACCCATTGCCGCACAATAAGATAGGCGGCGCATTACCTGCGCCGCCCGAATATTCTCACTGACCTATAGGTGGATCGAAGATCAGCAGTTCCTGCGCTCTACCGACCTGATCGACGCAGGGCAATCTCGTCCTCGAGGCAGACGTCTTCCTTGCTACTCAGGTAGGTGTCACGCGCGAAAACGCGAGTGACCTACGAAGAAGGCAACAGGCATTACGCCCGTTTCTTCGCCAGATGAACCGAGTGACCATGCAGATCGTGAGCCGCTTCCATGATCGCCTCCGATATCACCGGATGGGCAAAGATCAGATTTCCGAGCTGACTCACAGTCAATTTCTGATTGATCGCCAGCGCCGCGACATGGATGATCTCCGCGGCGTGAATACCAACCGCATGCACTCCGAGCAGTCGATCAGTCTTTTTCTCGCCGATAACTTTGACCTCGCCGGCGATTTCATTTTCGGCGTGCGCTTTGCCCAGCGCCCGAAGTGGAAACTTGCCGATCGCGATATCGAACTCTTTGGCGGCTTCCGGTTCACGATAGCCGACCGAGCCGACCTCCGGATGCGTGAAGATCACCGAGGGCACTCCCAGATAATTCTTGGTAGCTTTCTCGCCGAGGCAATTGTCTACTGCAACTGAACCGTCATGGGTAGCGGTATACGCCAACAAAATTTCTCCGCGGACATCACCGATAGCATACACACTCTTCACATTAGTGCGCATGTCCGCGCCGGTTTTGATCGAGCCGTTGGGGTTCATCTCAACGCCGATATCTTCAAGCCCGATCTCTTGCGTATTGTACGCCCGCCCGACCGACACCAGCGCCTGATTGGCTTCGAGCGATTTCCCATCGGAGAGCTTGGCCGAGATCCCCTGCGGTCCGCCGACAATCGACTCGACGCGCGTTTTCATATGCAGGCCGATCTTGTGCTTTTTGAACTCCCGTTCCACCAGCGCCGAACTTCCGGGGTCTTCCATCGGCAGGACCCGATCCATCATCTCGACCATCTCTACTTTGACATCGAGCATGGAGAGCATCGAGGCCCACTCGCACCCGATCACTCCGGCCCCGATGATTAGAATCGACTCCGGCAGATTTTTCAGTTCAAGCAGATGATCGGAAGTCAGAATACGGTGACCGTCGATA
This sequence comes from Candidatus Zixiibacteriota bacterium, assembly GCA_044227335.1. GTDB lineage: Bacteria > Zixibacteria > MSB-5A5 > GN15 > FEB-12 > JACRAV01. Next base: position 4,019 of record JBGAWZ010000086.1, read on the forward strand.
GGGAAAGCCGGGATATTGATCGCGCGCGAACCGGTCGCGATAATAATATTGTCTGCTTTGAGCTTTGTCTCATTCCCCGATTCATCAACGACTGTCACCTGATTCGCGCCGGATATTTTCCCCCACCCTTGATAGTGCTTAACGCCATGGGACTTGAAAAGTTGTCCGATACCGCTTACCAATCCGCCGACAATCTTGTCTTTGCGCGCGCGGAGCGCCAGCCAATCGTAGACGGGCGGCGCGGCCAGCTTGATGCCGAAGGTGTCGGCCTCTTTCATGTTCTTATATTGAACCGCCGACGCAATCAGTGCCTTGGAAGGAATACACCCGCGATTGAGACATACGCCACCCAGTTCGCGGTTTTCTACAACTGCAACGGTGGCGCCCTTAATGGCGGCCCGAATAGCGGCTGTATATCCGCCCGGTCCACCGCCGATAATGACTATCTTATAACTTTCGATGACACTCACTCCTTGTAACTCTACTCAATAATGTGCGGCGTAATGTAGGAGTTCCCGCTACTTTTGCAAGAGCGCAATCGTAAGGTACTGATGCACCCCGGAACCCGTCCAAGTCAATCGCATACAAAGACTACCCGGACTGATTTGACCCCGAAATAAAACTTTACTTCGAAAATAGACATCTTTAGGTTTGGGGACCGAATTGATAAACGCTACGCAGACCACATAACAACGATACACCTGAAGTAACCCTTAATTCACATTTGGAGGATCGATGAAACGATTACTTGCTGGAACCGGCATCATGGTGCTGGCGTTGGCCGTCTCGGCCACCGCCGCTGAAAAGAAGAATCACTTTTATCTGGGCGCTGGAGTTAGTGTCCCCTCTGGCGATGCCGGCGATTTTTACAAACTCGGATTGCATGCCGAAGGCGGGTATGGCTTCCAGATCTCCCCAAAATTCGAAATTGTCCCTACCGTAGGATTCCACACCTTTGGTTTCGATGACAACGGAACGGGCGCGTCCGGCGATGCGCTGAACATCCTCATGTTTGGCGGCAATGCAAAGTTCAACCTCGGAACCGAAGGGAAGAAAACGAATCCGTTTCTCTTTGGAGGAATTGGTATGGCCAACGGCAAAGCCGGTGGTGCAAGTTCGACCAATTTGTACTTCAGTGGGGGTGCCGGACTGGACATTGTGTCGTCAGAGGCGATGTCCTTTTTCGTCAAGGCCAGCTTTGTGAGTGTATCGAGCGACGGCTCATCGACAACGTATATGCCGGTCACATTCGGAGTTCGGTTCTAAATAACCGACCTATCCATTCAATGATATCGCGGGTCGAACTGCATGTTTTGCAGATCGACCCGCTGTTTATTTTGCGCCCCATTATGATATTGTGGGGGCGGCATCTCCGCACGGCCCACGTCCCAATCAACTACCTCCTATGTCCTCCAGGAACAAACTTCATGACCTCCGCACCGGGCATCGCACGACGGCGCGTATGCGTTTTTGGGTTCCTCACCAGCAGAAAGTCTTTGCGGATCGCCGCGTGAAATCCGTCGAACCAGTTGGCCTGCAATCGGTTCAACATCGACAGTTATGACTAAGTTTGGGCTTTACAAGAAATTGTGCGCATTATAGCTTTGTCTCGAAGTTGGACAAAATGGGAAACCTTGATGTGAGACCAAACCTAACCCAAAAATTCGAAATGGAGGAACTATGAAACGATTCGGATGGGTAACCGTGCTGTTGGTACTGGCGCTGGCGCTTTGCGTAAGCGCGCAGGAAACAACGGCCAAAAAGATGGCCTTCGGAATTCAGGGCGGTCTGGGCTTTGCGAATGCCTCCGGCGACAGCGCGAAAGCAGATCCGGGCGAGACCAAGAAGATGCGCATGGGATTTTTGGGTGGCGGCTTTGTCGAATTTAAGTTGGGCGACAAGTTCGCGCTTCGCCCCGAGCTGATGTATGTGCAAAAGGGTGTGAAATATGAGGCGGACGCCGGAGATGGCAAGCTGACCGTGAAGGTCGACTACCTCGAACTGCCGTTACTCTTCGCGTGGGCGCCCGAAATGCAGGGAAAGATGCAGGCCTCTATATTTGCCGGACCATATGCCGCCATGCTCATGGGCGCCAAGCTCAAGGGCGAAGGTTTCACCGGAGTCGATTCGATCTTCAATGCCGAAGAGGATGTTAAGGACTCCACGAAGTCCGTCGACTTTGGATTGACATTTGGAGCCGGATTTGGCTACAAAGTATCGCCCAAAGGCGAGCTGTTCTTTAATGTCCGCTATGATTACGGCATGACCAAAATCGATGATCACGCCGAACCGTCAGACATCAAATCCAACCTCTTTGCGGTCGTCATCGGTTACAAGTTCAAATAA
>JBGAWZ010000087.1:0-6350 GCA_044227335.1 Candidatus Zixiibacteriota bacterium
CCACAGGTTGTCACAATCGCCGAACTGGCCGTCATGGCCTTCAAAGAACTTCTGGTCGGCCTGATGATCGGATTTGTCTTCATCGTTTTGTTCTGGGGAGTGCAGGCCGCCGGATCGATCGCCGGTTACCAGATGGGTCTGACGATTGCAAGTGTCATCGATCCCTCGACCAACTCCGAACAATCAACTATCGGACAATTCTGGCTGTTGATTTCTCTGGTCATCTTTTTCGGCATCAACGGCCACCACCTCATCATCCGCGCTTTTTTCGATAGCTACGCAGTCGTTCCGGCAGGACAAGCTGCAATAAACGGCGAGACTGGCGAACTGGCGATCAAGTACTCGGCCTATGCACTGGTGATCGCGCTCAAAGTTGCCGCGCCGGTGATTGTCACGATGTTCTTAACCGACGTTGCGCTCGGCGTTGTGTCCAAACTTTTGCCGACGATGAATGTGTTCATCGTCAGCTTCGGACTCAAAATCGCGATCGGACTGGCAGTGATCGCTCTGTCGCTTCCGATGTTCGCGCAGGTGCTGGAAAAAGGGACTGCCTATCTCAACGATCAACTTTCAACCGTTCTGGCGAGCATGGGGAAGGCCTAAGCAATGGCTGAAGACCAATTCCAGGAACGGACAGAGCAAGCGACACCTCGTCGGCGCGAAAAAGCGCGCGAAGAGGGAAGTGTCGCTCGCTCGGCTGATCTCAATGCCGCCGCCGTTTTGGTTCTGGGATGCCTGTCGCTGATTTTCTTGGGGCCGTATATGGCCGAGAAATCGGCTGATTTATTGCGCATGGTGATGGCCAACGCGCCGTCGATTGCTCTATCTGATCCGACCTTCCAATCAGTTTTCAAAGATAATGTCGTCAAGTTCTTCCTGATCGCCGGACCGTTCATGGGGATTCTGCTGGTTGTCGGAGTGGGCGCCAATATCGCGCAGGTCGGTTTCCATGTTTCCACCAAGGCGCTGGTGCCCAAGTTCGACAAGCTCGACTTGTCCAAAGGATTCAAGCGGCTGGTCTCGGCCCGCTCGCTGGTCATGCTGGTGCGTGACACACTCAAGCTGATCGTTGTCGGATTTGTCGCCTACAAAGTAATCGCCGCCGAAGTCCCGCAGTTCTTCGCGCTATCTGATATGTCGGCCGGTCAACTGGCGATTGCTCTCGGCAAGTTATCGCTGGGGATCGCGCTGAAAATCGGCGCGGCAATTTTGGTGATCGCGGCGCTCGACTTTGCCTATCAACGGTTCGATTTCGAGAAGTCGATCCGGATGTCGCGTCAGGAACTCAAGGAAGAATTCAAAGAGACAGAAGGTTCCCCGCAGGTGAAAGCACGTGTGCGCCAGATACAGAGGGAAATGTCGCGCAAGCGGATGATGGCGGCTGTTCCGACTGCCGATGTCGTGATTACTAACCCGATTCACTTGGCGGTGGCGCTCAAATACGACGCCGAAAAGGCAGGCGCTCCGTTTGTGGTCGCCAAGGGTGAACGCCTTGTCGCGCAGAAAATCAAAGATATCGCGAAAGAACACGGCATCCCGGTAATCGAGAATGTCCAGCTGGCGCGGGCGATTTTCAAAGTATGCGATATCGGGCAGGTCATTCCCGACTCGCTCTTCCGTGCGGTCGCCGAAATCCTGGCGTATGTCTACAAACTCAACGGCAAGCTGGCAGGTGGTAAATGAGCACTCCGGCGCCGACATTTCTAAGCCGCCTGACTGCGCGGTCCGATATCGCCCTTGCGGTGGCGGTGATCGGTATAGTCACTGTTCTCGTCATTCCGGTGCCGACTCCGATTTTGGATTTCGCGCTGGCCTTCAATATTGCTTTTTCGCTGGTCGTATTGTTGACGACTCTTTACGTAACGCGGCCGCTCGAATTATCGGTATTCCCCGGACTATTGCTGGTTGTCACGCTGATGCGTTTGGCGCTCAATGTGGCATCGACCCGATTGGTTCTGGCAAACGGGTACGCCGGCGAAGTAATCAATTCGTTCGGGCACTTTGTCGTTCAGGGAAATTATGTCGTCGGACTGATAATCTTTGTCATTCTGGTCATCATTCAGTTTGTCGTTATCACCAAAGGCGCCGGTCGAATTTCAGAAGTAGCCGCCCGCTTCACGTTAGATGCAATGCCCGGCAAGCAGATGGCGATTGATGCCGACCTCAATGCAGGAATTCTCTCAGAGCAGGAAGCTCGCTCGCGTCGCACTGAGATCGCCCGTGAGGCCGACTTTTACGGCGCGATGGACGGCGCCTCCAAGTTTGTGCGCGGCGACGCTATCGCCGGCATTCTGATAACACTCATCAACATCATCGGCGGATTCATCATCGGTGTGGTGATGAAAGACATGTCGCTTTCCGAAGCGCTCAAGACATATGCACTGCTTTCGATCGGTGACGGCCTCGTCACACAGATACCAGCGTTACTTGTGTCGACAGCCTCGGGTGTGATTGTCACGCGGGCGGCGTCGACTTCGAACATGGGCGCCGATCTGACCGATCAGCTTACTCGTCAACCTCGTGCGATCATGATCGGCGCGATTGTACTCTTTCTGTTCGGGCTGGTTCCGGGGATGCCGACGCTCACGTTTATGGTGCTTGGGATACTTCTCGGCGCAATCGGATATCTGACCCGGCAGTCGCAGACGACACGCCTTGCACAGGAACAAGCGGCCGCAAAGGAGCGTGAAACCGGCGCGCTCAAGACGCCCTCGGAGCGCACCGAAGACTTGCTCAAAATCGACACGATCGGATTGGAAATTGGCTATGGGCTGATTCCGCTGGTAGATGTGAATCAGGGTGGCGATCTGCTCAATCGGATTGCGTCGGTTCGCAAACAACTAGCGACCGAACTTGGAGTGGTCGTGCCGCCGATTCGGATTCGCGACAATGTCCAACTGCGCCCCAACGAGTACCAAATCAAGATCAAGGGAATACGGGTCGCCGGCTTTGAACTGATGCACGATCACCTGCTGGCGATAAATCCCGGATTTGCGTCAGATCGCCTCGACGGATTCAACACGTCCGAGCCGGCGTTCGGCATGTCGGCCACCTGGATTATTCCGGCGCTCAAGGAACAGGCGGAGATTGGACACTACACGGTGGTGGAACCGTCATCGGTGGTGGCCACTCACCTGACCGAGGTCATTCGCACCGCGACTTCGGAAACGCTGACTCGTCAAGATGTCCAGAAGCTGGTCGCGACACTCAAGGAAGATTACCCGGCGCTGGTCGACGGTGTCATTCCCGAGCAGATTTCACTCGGCATACTTCATCGCGTCTTGCAGGCGCTGTTGGCTGAGCGGATACCGATTCGCGATCTGGCGACAATCGTCGAGACAATTTCCGACTACATCGGGCAGACAAAAGATCCAGATGTGCTGGCCGAATATGCCCGCATGGCGCTGAAGCGTCAGATATCTGAACTCTACAAAGACAATTCCGGCAAGGTAAATGTGTTCACGCTCGATCCGGCGATCGAGCAACAGTTGTCCGACTCGGTTCAGAACACTCGTCAGGGACTGATGCTGGTACTCGATCCGGCGCTCACCGATACACTGATCAAACGGATGAGTCAGTTCGCTGACAAGCTCGTCACCACTGGTCTGGCGCCGGTCTGTATTTGCTCGCCGAATATCCGCCTGGCTTTGCGCCGCTTGATCGAGTCGAGCTTGCCGTCGCTATCGGTTATCAGCTACAACGAAGTTCTGCCGACTGCTGAGTTGGTCTCGGTCGGGATGGTGAGGTTGACAAATGATAATTAAGACATTTGTCGGCGAATCATCCGCCGAAGCGCTCAAGCGAGTGCGCGCCGAACTGGGGGGAGATGCGGTGGTGCTGGCGACTCGTCGGGTTGCCGACGGCTCGGGCCGATATAACACCGAAGTTACGGCGTGCCTTGATGCCCCTGCGCCAAACTTGCCAGTGACAACTGCAACTTGTCCTACCACTGAATCACGCCGGATCAGTAGGCCGGTATGGAACCGGATGACAAGTAAAATGAACCAGGAGGCTCCGAGTTCTATCCAGTCACGCAAAGTCACGATCCCAACCTCGCCGCAAGAAACGACGAATGCAAATCAAGTGGTCACGCTCTTGCGCAATCTGGACATCCCCGAAATGGTAGCCAGAGAAATCTGCCAGTCGGCAGACGAAAAATCGGCTATCCAAACTTCACTGAGCAATCAGATCGCCGTACGGATCGGCGCTCAGCCGCGATTTACACTCGGAGACAGGGTTTTGGTGATCGGTCCTGCCGGTGCTGGCAAGACAAGTGTAATCGCCAGACTCGCCGTGCAGTGTGTGGCACAGAAGCTGTCTGTGACCATTACTGGACTTGCGCAGGAAAAAATTGGCGCTATCGATGAGCTTCTGAGCATCGCCGATCTTACCGGCGCCGATTTCCAGGACAACACCGAGCCGCAAGTTGGACTCTCCAATGCAATCACGTTAGTCGATTGTGGTGCCCAGACATTCAGTGAACTGAATATTGCGGACCTTCGCATCACCCACACGCTATTCGTTTTCCCCGCCACTCTTCGCGCCTCCGACCTGCAAGAAATGATCGCAGGGACGACGGGTATCGCGATCACGGGTCTGGTAATGACCATGCTTGATCGTACTCCTCGGTTGGGCGGGCTGTTTGTCGCGAGCGACATGCTCAACGCCCCGCTTGTGCTGGTGTCGACTGGATCTTCAGGTTCGAACTCTCTAACAAATCCGAAGGCCGATCAGCTCGCCAGCATAATGCTCACTAAGGGGGCAAAAAATGCGTAGTCAGAACGCTCCGATGATCGTGTCGATTCTCTCCGGCAAGGGCGGAGTAGGCAAATCGGTTATCGCTCTCAATCTGGCCGAACGTGCTTCTACACACGGCATGCGCACGCTGGCAATCGATCTGTGTTCCGCGGGCGGGAATCTGCACCTGCTGTCAAATTGCACGCCACAAGTTGGTGTTGAGCAGTATCTGTCTGGCAACATATCGCTTTCATCGTCGGTTGTTTCGATCTCTCAAAATTGTGATCTGCTCTGCCGGACTACGACCGGCCCTATAGACACTCTTGATGCAGTATCGCTGTCACACCGGCTGTGCGATCAACTCCGCAACGACGCGTCTGATTATGATCTGGTCATCATCGACCACGGCTCTGGAGTTTCTGAGAACTCAACAAACATCGCGATTCACTCCGACTGTGCAATGCTGGTGGTCATTCCGGAACTGACATCAATCGCCGACTGCTACGGACTTTACAAATATCTCACGGAAAAGAACAGCGACACCGATTGCCGAATCCTGATCAACCGAACCAAGTCGGCAGACGATGCCGACTACTTATCCGGTCGATTGACGGAAATGGCGAAAAATTTCCTGCGCCGATCACCGTCGGTTGCCGGCGCGATTTGTGAAGATCAGCTCGTGGGCCAGTCGATTTCGGCCCAGTCTCCGATGGCTAAGATGTCGAGGCAATCTGTTGCCCTTGAACAAATTGGGTCGATAGCACTAGACCTTTCGAATGAAATTCTGAGCCGCCGGGATCAGGCAGTCGGCACTGCTTTTAACCCCCGCTTTGGCTCTGTAACTCCCCCAACGACAATAAATAACATCGCGGCAACAGCCGATATAGAGGAATAACAAAAAGATGGCTACAAAAACGATGACTCGTCCGGCGAAGACCAAGGTCGCCCAAACGAAAGTGGTTCGTGTCTCAGTTTCGAAAGTTGCCAAACCGGTGGAACGACAGAAGTCGACCAAGCCGGAGATCGCGCCACGCGATTGGGCGCGGTACCAGAAGACACACCAGCCGGAAGATCGCCAGAAACTTTTGAACGCCTATCTGCCGCTGGTTCGCAATGTTGCCGCGCGCATGGCGATGGGATTCCCCCGGTCGGTGGAGTTGACCGATCTGGTCAATACCGGCGTGATCGGACTGATCGAGGCCTTTAAGAATTTCGATCATAGCCGCGGCGTGAAGTTTGAGACCTATGCGGTGCCCCGTATCCGTGGCGCGATCCTCGACGAACTGCGCGCTCTGGACTGGGTTCCCCGTTCGACCCGTGCCCGTTCGCGCGAAATCGACCGGGCCACGACGCACTTGGAAAATGAACTCGGCCGAGCGCCGGAGGTACGTGAATTGGCAAAGCACATGAAGATTTCCGAGCAGGAGTTGCACCACGCTCTCGATGATGTCTCCACAACCTCCATCCTCTCTCTTGACGAGGTGGTGTATCCGGAAGACGACAATCGTCAGGTTTCCCGAATCGAAACGGTGAGCGATCAGACTGGAATGTCGATTCTGGGCGAGATCGAGCGCGGCGAGCTGAGGTCGTTTCTGGTGGTCGCGATGGACCGT
>JBGAWZ010000088.1:0-6337 GCA_044227335.1 Candidatus Zixiibacteriota bacterium
ATCTCGTTATCGGGAACGTCGTTTGGATGATTGGCGGCGGACATCCTGCCTCCTTTTTGTATTTTTCAATCGCTTTGTTCTGCTATTCGATTTGTGACCATCGCGGTCTGCTTGTTTCTTCTGAACATCGGCCAGGTAAAGTTCGAGCCGGTCGAAGGATTCTTCCCAGAAACGTCGATAGAACTCCAGCCACTGCGAAACGCTTTTGAGGGGCTGGGGCTCAAGGCGGCAAGGGCGCCATTGCGCTGTGCGGGTACGGGTGATCAGCCCCGCCCGCTCAAGCACTTTGAGGTGTTTTGAAACCGCAGGTAGCGACATATCAAACGGCTCAGCCAGTTTGAGTACCGAGGCCTCGCCCTTGGCTAGCGAGGCCAAAATAGCGCGGCGGGTCGGGTCGGCCAGGGCGGCGAAGGTGGCGGTTAGTGGATCGGTATTTAGCATCTTGTTGGTCTCTTTTATATTTAACTCATTGGTTAAATACAAGAATGGACCTAAATTGTCAAGGATTTATTTTGGGGATGTCGGGACCGCGAGGGTCCCGACCTACAAAGAAATCAGATGCTCAAATCGCATTCACCGGCTAGGCCCCGGCTCGGCGCCACGATTCGCTGGCGCGAACCGTGACTTGGCCGGGGTGACACATGTGTAGAGAAGTTGAAAAGGGCGGGCAAGTGTGTGCGCCGCGCACCGGACGTGGCGGACGAGGACGGCCGCCACGCACGTAACATAAGATTCATTGTGTCATTTGAAAAAATGCGCCCAGAGGGACTTGAACCCCCAACCCTCTGCTTCGAAGGCAGATGCTCTATCCAGTTGAGCTATAGGCGCCGGCTGTGCCGGGCCGAATGCTGGTTCGGCCTTCGGCGTAGTGTATGATACGGTATCGAAGAGTCGAGGGCAAGAGTGTCAGGTGAGGGCGCCTGACACCACGCGGAAACGGGCTGGCAGGAAGCCTGCCGCGCACGGAATAGGGTCACACGAGGGCATCTGCCGCGTGCGGAACAGCGCCGATGTGCGAACCGCGCGAGGCGAGATTGCTTCGCCCGTCCTTCGACAAGCTCAGGATGACGGGCTCGCAATGACGATTTCCAGTCCGCTCGCCTTAAGGTGGCGATCCCGTTGACTTGCCTACCCAGTCGCGTTACCTTTGGGCGCATGACTGACGCAAAATCTGCAAAACTCAGCTACGCTCAGGCGGGGGTTGATATCAAGGCCGGCGATGAAGCGGTCGCCCGCATCAAAGAACTCGCCCGCTCGACGTTTAATTCCGGGGTCCTCTCGGAAATAGGTTCATTCGGCGGATTTTTCAAGCCGAATTTCGGCGGGATGAAAAATCCGGTACTGGTGTCGTCGTGTGATGGTGTCGGTACAAAGCTCAAACTGGCTTTCATGACCGGCAGGCATGATACAGTCGGCGAAGATTTGGTCAATCACTGTATCAATGACATATTGGTGCACGCCGCGCGACCAATGTTCTTTTTGGACTATGTCGCGACCGGGAAACTGCAACCCGACGTAATCGCCGAAGTTGTGTCCGGTTTGGCTCGCGGTTGCCGCAATGCCGGGATCGCCCTGCTTGGTGGCGAGACAGCCGAAATGCCGGATTTCTACACTGCCGGTGAATATGATCTGGCTGGTTTTGTGATTGGAATGGTTGATCAGGAGAAGATTGTCAACGGGACTGCCGTGCGTGAGGGGGATATCTGCATCGGTTTGCCCTCGAACGGCCTACATACCAATGGATATAGTCTGGCACGGCGGGCGGCATTCGAGGTCGCCAAAGTAAAACCGGAAACGAAAATCGACGAACTCGGCTCGACAGTTGCCGAGGCGCTTATGAAAGTTCACCGGTGTTACTCCAACGTGATCTTTCCGATTTTGGACAAATACGAAATTCACGGTATGGCGCACATCACCGGCGGCGGAATACCGGGGAATCTCAACCGGATCATGCCCGAGGGGCTTGGTGCGGTGGTGCAGAAAAGTAGCTGGCCGGTTCTGCCGGTATTCAACTGGCTCGGCATAGCCGGGAATTTGGATACCGAAGACATGTACTCCGCTTTCAATATGGGGATTGGGTATGTGATGGTGGTTGATCCCAAAGATGCCGATAAGATTATCGACGATCTCGCCGGTCGCGGCGAGCAGGCTTACCGGATCGGCGTGATTGAACGAACGGTACAAAAAGTAAGATTGGTCTAATCGTGAGTGTATTGCTTGTTATACTCGACGGATGGGGACTGCGTGAGGCGACGCCCGATAATGCGGTCGCGGCGGCAACCAAACCAAATTATGATAAGTTGATTGCGACCTGTCCGTGGACCAAAATCGACGGCTCAGGGCCGTCGGTGGGGTTACCCGTTGGCCAGATGGGAAACTCCGAAGTCGGACATTTGAATCTCGGCGCGGGGCGGATAGTCTATCAGGATATCACCCGCATTGATAAGGCGATCGACGATGGTCATTTCTTTGACAACGAAGTGATCTCGGCGGCGATGGATCGCGTAGTGGCCGAAAACAAAGCTGTGCACTTGTTCGGTTTGGTTTCCGATGGCGGCGTGCATTCGTCGATGAAACATTTGTTCGCACTGATCGATATGGCCAAGCAAAGACATGTAACCAAGCTCTATTTGCATGCGTTCACCGATGGCCGCGATACGCCGCCCCAATCCGGCAGTAAATTCATTAAACAAGTGGTGGAGAAGTTCAAGGCTGTTGGTATAGGTCAGATTTCTACGGTGATGGGACGGTACTACGGAATGGACCGGGACCGTCGCTGGGATCGCACCAACAAGGCCTACCGTGCGATTGTCTATGGTAAGTGCGAGTACTTTGATGATCCGGTCAAGGCGGTTGAAACATCGTATGCAAACGGTATCACCGATGAGTTTATCAAGCCGTCGGTGATTGTGCTTGGCTCGCTTGAAAACGGACGGCTTTACGACGGCGACGCGGCGATCATGTTCAATTTTCGGGCCGACCGAGCAAGGCAGTTGTCGTACATGCTGGCCGGGAATGAAATCGCGGGATACCCGCATCCCGAGGCGCCCGATGTCGAGCTGGTCACGATGACCAATTTCGATCAGGCGTTTTTCCGCGCCAAAGTTGCGTTTCACCAGATTCAGATCAGAAATATTTTAGCGGCGGTGCTGAGCAAGGCGGGAAAGACCCAACTGCGTACGTCAGAGACCGAGAAATACGCGCACGTCACTTATTTCTTCAATGGCGGCAACGAAAAACCGTATCCGGGCGAAGACCGTGACATGGTCGCGTCGCCCAAAGTGCCGACGTACGACTTACAGCCGGAAATGTCATCGGTGGAGGTCACCGATAACGCGGTGCACAAAATCAAATCCGGCAAGTACGACTTTGTGCTCTTGAACTATGCCAACTCTGACATGGTTGGGCACACGGGAGTGTTTTCCGCGGCAAAGAAAGCAGTAGAAGCAGTTGATCGCGGGCTTGGACGACTGCTGGAAGCAGTCGCCGAAAAAGGCGGAGTGGCGCTCGTGACCGCCGATCACGGCAATTCCGAGATGATGATAGATCCGAACACCGGAGGGCCGTGGACGGCCCACACAACCAACTTAGTTCCGTTCATTGTGTACGATCCGTCGGGAAAGCTAACTGCCGGCGGCAAGAAGTTCTCGCTACATGACGGTGGCAAGTTGTGTGATGTCGCACCGACTATTCTTGAGATTCTCAATATTTCCAAGCCCAAAGAAATGACCGGCCACTCGCTACTAAACCGAGGTTGAGTCAGCGGTGGGAGTTATTCGCAAGATCGGCCGGTTTTTCCTGCCGCAGAGTGTCGATTTGCGACTGCGACGTCTCGAACTTTTGGTCTGGGCTTTTCTGCTGTCATTTGCGTACTACCCGCTCCCATTTGGATTTCTCGCCTGGTTTGCGCTGGCGCGGCCGCTGTTGATTATATCTCGGCTGAAAGGGCGCGAGGCATTCAACGCCGCCTACTTCTTCGGATTTTTCTTTTCTCTCTTTTCGCTCTACTGGCTCTGGATGGTGACTCCACCCGGGCTGTTTGCTACCGTGTTTATTCTGGGATTCTACTACGCGTTTGTCTTGGTGCTTTTCAACAAGCTCCATAGTTGGAAACCGGTGTATGGGTGGGTGGCGGCGCCGTTTTTGTGGGTGGGGCTTGAGTATTTTCGCACGCTTGGACAGATTGCATTCCCCTGGTCGGATCTCGGCTACACGCAATCTTACTATTTGTGGATATTGCAGATCGTAGCGGTTATTTCCGTGCACGGACTTTCATTGCTAATTGTCGCCGTCAATGTCTTGCTCGCACAACTCATTCGTTCGGAATTAAGGCCCGAGCGACGGCTGACCGCAGGCTTGCTTTCGCTCGGCACAGTGGTCGGGCTCTGTGCGTACGGCTGGGCGGCGTTACCGGAATATCCCAAGCCCGGCACGATCTCAGTTGCACTTTTGCAAGGATCGATCCCGAATGAAATTAAGTGGGGTGTTGATACCGAGTTTCGTTCTTTTCGGACGTATGATTCGCTGACCCAGTCGGTCACCGACAGCAGTGTGCATCTGTATGTCTGGCCGGAAACTGCGGCGCCGGCATATTTGTCGAGTGATATCTATCACCAGAAGATGGTCGGCAATATGGCGACCCGGTCGTTTGGGTATCATTTGGTCGGATCAATGGGGGATGGGATTCGCAATGGCAAGAGCCGGTATTTTAATTCCTGTTTCCAATTCAATCCCGGCGGACAAATTGAGTATCGCCAGGACAAGGTGCACCTGGTGCCGTTTACCGAAGCGGTGCCGTATCAGGATGAGATTCCGTTTTTGCGGCAGGAATTCCTGGTCAAGTATCTGACTTTCATCAAAACGATGGAGGTCAACTTCTGGTCAGATTTTTATCCGGGTGATTCATCGGTGCTTTTCAAATTGCCGGATATGTCGTATGGCGTGCTGATTTGTTTCGAGTCAACTTTTCCTGAGTATTCACGTGGTTTGATTCGCAAGGGGGCAAATTTCCTCGTGGGTATTACCAACGACAGCTGGTGGGGGACCTCAATTGCCCTTCATATGCACTCTCGAATCTTTGTCACTCGCGCAGTAGAAAACCGGTGCTGGATTGCAAGATGTGCCAACAGCGGGCTGACGTACACTGTTGACGGGTACGGGCGTATCCACGAAGAACTGCCGCTGGATGCCGTACAGGCGCTGGTGGGGCATGTGGGGATGGTCGACGGGTACACGATTTTCACTCAGTACGGCGACATAGCGGGGAAGGGGTCGTTCTTGATAACCCTGCTTGTTTGCGGTATACTGCCGGTACGATGGGTAGGTCGACGTTTCTTGCGAAAGTAGTTTTCTATTCTCTTTCACTTAGTCTGTGCCTTGGTGTGATTGCAAAGGCGCAGGAGCTCCACTGGACAACTCTCACTTCGCTCAAAGATGTCCGCCGGATACGGACATTTAACGATACGGTTTTCGCGGCGACTGCAGGCGGATTGCTGGTTGTCACCGATCCTGCCAGGCCGGGCGCGATCTTTGACAATCTATCCAGCTTGGGCGCGACTGATCTAACCGATATTATCACCGCAGACGACGGCCAGAAGTGGGTGGCGGCCGAAGGGCGACTGATCAAGTTCAATCCGGATCAATCGGAACAATATCCATTCGTAGATCAGGATGGCAATTCGATTCGACTCTATTGTCTGGCTGACGACGGCGAAAATCTGTGGGTGGGGACCTCGATTGGTCTTGTGCTGTTTTCGAAAGTCAATGATGGCGGCCAGATACAAGACAGTTATGTCATGTTCGGCTCCCTGAATCCGTCGCCGGCAGTTAACGACATTTTGCTGGTCGGCGATTCGATCTGGCTGGCAACCTCAGCGGGCGTAGCGGTCGCTGATCGAACCTCGCCGAATTCCCTCAAAATCCCGGCGAATTGGAATGCGTGGGGACCAACAGAGTATCATGAACTTGGATCTTCTGTTCCAAGGCGAATAGTGAAGTTTGAGTCGAACTACTATGTTGGCACAAGTGACGGCCTTTTTCGGCTTGATCGCGGCGCCAGTGACACACTGACGCAGCTCAACTTCGGATCACCACCATGGGTGACCGAACTGAAAGTCGAAAACGATTCTCTATTTATTTATCTCCCCGACGGTCTCGGTGTCCTCAAGGGAGGTGCGCTTAGTCTTATCGCCACTCCCGGACTTCCCATTTTTCCGATCAATGGAACGAACACCGGCACATACCGATGGCTGGCGTTGCTTGGAGAGTCGGGCGTGTACGAAAATTCCGCAGGGTCATTTGCCAAATATCCGTACACTGGCTTGCCGGGCACGGGAGT
>JBGAWZ010000089.1:0-8325 GCA_044227335.1 Candidatus Zixiibacteriota bacterium
AAGGCCCAAACGGATTGCCTTTTGCTGAAGGGCCAGATATTCACCCGGCTTGTCTTCCTGCATTCTTGCTTTGTCGGCGTCGCTCATCGTCCAAAACCGGAAGGTGTGCCAGAAAGCCAGGCAGGCCAACACGGTCAGTACGGCGGTGAGTCCGATACGCCACTTTTGGCTGGACATAGGAATTCCTTTCAAAACGAAAGACGTTAATAAATCTGTTGCGATTTCAGCGCGCCGCCCTACGGGGCGCGAAACGGAATGAAAGAGGGACTACATCGTCCCGGAAGGAACAGCACCAAGTAGCGTGCACAGCGCCGCAGACCGAGGAGTCGCCTCCGCCAGTGTTTGGGCTGTCTTGCAGTTGAATGCTGATCGGGAGAGAGAGGAACAATCCAAAGAGAGAAAAGTCAATTCAAGGACGCGAACTTCGATCCGATTCTGCGAACCCGGCGCGGTCACTGCAGACAGTACCGCTTGTTGTTCGGTTGTCGGCCGGGTGCTGGGTGTCATGCTTCCACCCGGAGTTTCCGGCGCTGGTTGCGGCCCTACCTGCGGAGAATCACTTACCGGCTGGACTTGAGATGTGGTCGCGACTTTGGATTCGGCGTTGACTCGACGAGCGGCATCGGCCCCCGCAGAGCAAAGAGCAATCAATAGCACAACTACTAATGTAAATTTGGCGAAGCCGAGAATCGGCCGAATCAGGCGATTGATTAGCATAACGGGAGCAAATATACAGTGGATTGCGAACGCGTCAACGCCTTAAATACGTGCCCGCCAAGTCGGCAGGCGGCTTGCCGTCTAACTCCCTATCGCCGCGAGACTTGGGGTATGTGTAAGGGCTGAACAGAATTTGGGACGGGGATTTGGAAATCTCGTAGCCGACCGCTTTGCGGTGGATTTCGGCGTCGCGGACATTCTCGCCAGCCGCGACATCTGGCCCCGTCGTGAGCGTGGCGGACATTCCTGTCCGCCGCGCTCAGTCTGCCCTCTTCGATTGGCTTCGTTCTCGTTGCGTCAGGTCTTGCCGAGACCCGCGCTCTGCGGGGCGAGGTGTGACCTGACGCGTTCGCAACAGTCTCGTAGCCGACCCGAGAAGACAAGTTGGAAGGTGAATAACAAAAACAAAAGCCATGCTTCAAGGCGGCCAAAGCGCAGATTCACCAGCACGGCAACGGCAAACAACGATTGGGCGGCAGTCAACCACAGCTCATGATCCTGAAGAGTGTCCA
The DNA here is from genome assembly GCA_044227335.1 of Candidatus Zixiibacteriota bacterium. GTDB lineage: Bacteria > Zixibacteria > MSB-5A5 > GN15 > FEB-12 > JACRAV01. The sequence continues at coordinate 1,230 of JBGAWZ010000089.1, forward strand.
ATTGGAAAGCGCGAATATGTCCGCTCGAAATTGAGTACACCAGTGGCAGAGTTCCGACCAGCAATGTCCATTGATTGACTTTGGAAGATATGAGCGCTTTAAGCGCCGACCCGGCCGACCCGCGAAACGCCCACGTACATGCCACAATGAACTCCGGTGCCTCAGAAGCTATCGGGGCGATCCACTGCACCGCCAAAAATTCGCTCACTCCCCAGATTTTGGCCGAGTCCACTAAAGATTCGGTGAACGGCTCGGCTACGATAAAGATTACCAGCCCTGAGTACAAAAACATTGAGGCAGTCCAGATTCGCCTCGGTAGATCGCTCATATTAGCCAGAATTTTGACCGGCCCGACAAATTCCGGCTCCGGACTCTCCTGTTTGGCCGCCCTTTGCATATACATACCGAACAGCACCACCAGTACTACTGTGTCGATAAGATTCATGCTCCCCTTGAGTGGTATCGTAAACGAGTACAAGGTCGCCATCGCCAGAAAGAATATCTCGGTGCGCTGGGTCTTGTCGAGCAGGATCTCCTTTTGCTTCTTGGCAAGCACGTACACCATCAGGACCACCGGCCAGCCCAAACCGACCAACAGCCGATTCGCGCCCGTCATGTTGGCAATTGCATTATGCGCCTGCGAGGGATCATGGGCCGCTTTCCAGGTAAAGACAAAGTCGACCGCATACTCCGGCAGAATGGCGATCAACGCCAGAATCGCCACCGCCAGCGATTTGGACATATCAATTTCCGCCGCCTCGGCCGCCCACGACAAAATAAACGCGCCGCCGAAGATCGCGATTCCGAACAGGAGCGCCCCAAGCTGCGGCATAATCTCGGCATGGGTAAATCCGATCACCAACCCGGGCAGGGTCGCGGCGAACGCGATTATCAGGATTACCCAGAGGTAGGGGTCTATATCATAGTGATGGCGATGTTCAGTCGTCATAGTGCCTTTCAGGTTCTGTCGTGTGTGGAGGAACGGTTTATCCGCGAATGACCATATTCACGATATCTTTGCGAAGGATAACACCGACCAGTGTGCCCTTCGGTCACAAATACCCGGCGCACATCTTTGAATATCATCATCGCGGCCACTTCAACTATTGGCGCATCGGGGGTCGTCACATCATAGTCCGTTCGGTACAACTGAGCGACCTTGATCTGATCTTCATGTTTGAGCAATTCCTCAAACGGCTCGGAGTCCATCTTGTATCCGGGATCGGCAATCATCGCTTCATAATTGGGAATCGCATATTTAATCAGGTCGCGGTCGTTGATAATTCCCAAGAGCTTGCCGTCATGATCGATCACCGCCAGCGCCGACAAACGGTTCCGGAACATCTCGTTTGCCACATTCTTGAGCGTATCGTCGGGAGTAACCGACGCTATGTAATGCCGCATGACATCCTTGACCATCAACTCTTTGTCAACCGTCACATTGGCGTCCGAAATCAATTTGACGATATCCGATGGTTGTTGGGTGGCCAGCACTTTTTGAAGCGTTCCGGGTCGACGGGCAAACATTGCCAGTCCCGAGAGCGTCTGCAAATAAAGTTTGGCAATCGTCGACGGCGTCAGCAACAGACAAATCACCTGTACCGGGATACCGTCGGGTGTTTTCTCGCCAAATCCGCGCTTGGACACGCCGATCAGAATGTACATTTCTTTTACGGCGTCGGTACGGGCATGGGGAAACGCAAATCCGTGGCCATATGATGTATTCTCAATCTCCTCCCGCTCCCGAACCGAGCGCAGGATCGCCTCGTAATCCAATTGCACGCCCTCGGCTTTGATCATGCCGAGCAGTTCGCGCACCGCCTCGTCTTTGGTCGTGGCCATCAGGTCACTGTTGATCCGTCGTTCCAAAAGTAAATTGGCAAGTTTCATATCTAGTTCGTCTCCGTCGTGGCCGGCTTGGCCGGACGCACCACCAAATCGCGCGGGAGGGCCACGCCTCCCGAAACAACATACGACAGCCCCGCTTCGACGGTCATCTCAAGCCAGATCACCTCATCGACTGGCGCTATCACAACTGTTCCTGACATCGGCGTCGGTGTCGACGGAATAAACACTGTCACCATCTCGCGAGCGGGCGGCTCAATTCCCAGGCGGGTCCTCTGTGCCACAAAACCGAGCGCGTACAGCCCCTTGCGCGGATGTTCGATCAGGACCACTTCTTTGAAACTCCCCGCACCGGTAGATGTCATCGCCTCAAGCAACTGCTTGCTGGCCGAATAGATCGGACGGATCACCGGCATCTTTTCCATGATCCCGTCCCAGATTTCCACCAGTTGCGATCCGATCAGATTTCGTGTGATGATACCGACGGTGAAAATCAGCAGGATTGTCGCAATAATCCCCAGCCCCGGAATATTGATGCCAATTAATTGAAAAATCAGCGGCTGTAAGATACTGTCGACCGCATTGAACAACAGCCGGAGAACCAGATACGTGAGAATGATCGGAACGACCACAAGCACGCCAGACAAGAAATATCGCTTGATCGGACCCCAAAGGCCGTTTGATTTAGACATAGATATTCGTCTTGATTCCTCTTCTCGCGAGAAGAGTATACGACAGGGGACGTTGCTCTGTCAATTTGAACCGGACAGCTTACCGCGGGATAAAGCCGTACGACATCGGGATATTCCGCGCAAACGCCAGGACCGATTCCGGGAAAAGACCAAAGAGAATCACACCGACCAGCCCGGCGGTAATAACGATGGCCATTGGAGTGGTCAATGTCACCGAAAATGGCGCCGGCTCCGGCGCGAAATACATCTGCTTTATGACATTGGCATAATAGTACAGCGCTACCACCGATGTCACCAGTCCGACACCAACCAACCAGTAGATCCAGCTATACGACGATGAAGCCCCGGCCATATCGATAGCGGCCGCAAAGACATAGTACTTGGACATGAAACCGGCCAGCGGGGGAATACCTATTAGCGAGAGCAGAAAAATAGTAAGCGCGACGGCCGCAAAGGGCGACGTACGTGACAACCCGGCGTAGGTGGAAATTTCGCACGATCCGGTCTTGTTTTCCACCATCGCCACGACCGCGAACACTCCCATATTGGCGAACATATACGCAAACATGTAATAGGCGACCGAGCTTAGCCCGTGCTGGTTCATCGCCAGCATACCGACCATGATGTACCCGGCCTGGGCGATCGACGAATACGCCAGCATCCGTTTGAAATTTGTCTGCCGCACCGCCACCACATTTCCGACAATCATCGCCGCCGCGGCCAACAGCGCCGTGATTTGGCCCCAATCGTTCGGACGCATAAACGGCTCAAAGAACGCCGACAACCCATAGATCATGATCTTGGCAAACGCCACCAACCCAGCCGCTTTGGAACCAACGGACAAAAAGGCCGCAACCGGAGTTGGCGCACCCTGATAGACATCCGGCGCCCACTGATGAAACGGCGGCAATGCCAATTTGAATCCAAGCCCGGCCAGCATTGTCAGAATCGCAAGAATGAGAATGACGCCGATAGATTCGAGCTTTAACTGAGTGATGGCGATGTTGACTTTCATTTGAAGCAGATCGGTCGATCCAGACAATCCAAACAAAAATGACAAACCATAGAGTAGCAGAGCCGAGGAAAACGCGCCGACAATCAAATACTTGATCCCCGCCTCGACCGAGAGTTTATCATCCTTGAAAAACGCCGCCAGGACAAACAGCGGAATTGTGGTCAATTCCAGTCCGATATACAGCGAAATCATCTCGTTGGAGGCCGACAGGAACATCATGCCGACTGTCGACAACAGCACCAACCCAAAAAACTCGCCGCGATGATTTTGTATTTTCTCTTTGAGATATCCGAACGAACTACCGATGGCAAGAAAGGCGGCGCCCAGAAAGATAACTTTGAAAAAGAGCGCCATCGGATCGACCTGAAACATCGTCCCGGCCGCCTTGCCATATCCATACGATCCGGCAAAGAACATCCCAAGCGCTAATAGGCCGGTCACTACCGGCCCGGCCATCGCCAGCCAGGCAACCGCTGTTTCTGATTTTCGTTTGGTAACAATATCGTAGGTGAACACCAGACAGGCCCACAGAAACAGACATATTTCCGGTGCCATCAGCGTCAGATTAAATGTCGGCGCGGGCGCGTTCATAGTCCTACCGTTGCATCAAAACAACCAGGTTTGACAATGTCGCGCTCATCAGTTCGGCCAGTGGCTTCGGATATATCCCAATCCAAAGTGACAGCGCCACCAGCGGCACTACTGTTACCAGTTCGCGACCATTGATCTCGGTCAATTTCCCCCATCTACCTAAATCGAAATCGCCAAGAAACACCCGCTGGACCATTCTCAAAATGTAGGCCGCTCCGAGCACTACACCCAGTACGGAAATTCCTACCAGCACTTTATTCAGCACTGCGAACGACCCCAAAAAGACCATCACTTCAGATATGAAGCCGGATATCCCCGGCAGGCCAAGCGACCCGAAGGCGAAAAACGCCATTATGGCCGAGTAGACCGGAAGTTTGGAAGCCAGTCCGCCGAACGCCGCAATCTCGCGGGTATGAGCCCTGTCGTACAGCACACCCACCATCAAGAACATCCCGCCTGTCAAAAGGCCGTGCGAGATCATCTGAAACATGCACCCGGCGATTGCCTGCTCAGAATTGAAAGCCGCCAGCGCGAGCATACAGTATCCCATGTGCGACACCGACGAATACGCCACCAGCTTCTTCAAATCCTTTTGCGCCATTGAAACGAGTGCGCCATAAATAATCGCGATCACACCAAGAAGCGCGATCCAGAACGACAAATCGCGAAGCGCGGCAGGAAACATCGGCCAGCTCACCCGGAGCATACCGTACGTGCCCATTTTCAAGAGCACGCCGGCAAGAATAACCGACACTGCCGTCGGCGCCTCGACATGCGCATCGGGCAACCATGTATGAAACGGCCAGACCGGCACTTTGATGGCGAAGGCGATAAAGAAAAAGACGAAACAGACCATCTGCAGTGTATACGGCAAAGTCGAGCCGCTCTGGATGAGCGTCATCATATTGAGCGTGTGTGGCGTGGATGTAAAATAGAGTATCAAGATCGCCACCAGCATGAAAATCGAACCAAAGAGCGTATAGAGGAAGAACTTGATCGCGGCGTATTCCTTGCGCGGCCCACCCCAGATACCGATCAGGAAATACATCGGTACCAGCATGATCTCCCAGAAAACATAAAAGAGGAAGAAATCAAGGGCGACGAATACACCCATCATACCTGCCTCGAGGAGCAGGAAGAATGCAAAATACTCTTTCACCCGGTTCTCGATGCCAAACGAGGCCAACAGCGAAATCGTGCTGAGTAGTCCGGTCAACGCTAACAGTGGAATCGAAATTCCGTCGGCGCCGAGATAATACTGCACATTGAGCGACGGAATCCACTCCAGCGGTCCTTCAACATACGCCATCGCTGACGAGCTTGCGTGGTTGACAAAGAAGTCCCACACTAGCCAGAACGAGATCAGCATTGGCGGGATACTGAACCCGAGTGATGTCCACCTGATCGCCTTCTTTGCGTCCTTCGGCATGCACATCACAAACGCCATGCCAATGAGTGGAATGTATATTAGGTAACTGAGCGGGCCCATATTGACTATCTATCCTCCACAGGCACGGATTTTTCTTCGGGTTTCAAAGCCGCTCCGGCGGCCGGTCGTTTCCAAATATTGCGCGACACATACCCCAGGGCGATCGACAACAGCACAAACGCGACAGCGATGAGTCCCGGCGTCACGGAATTGGAAAGCACCTCATATTTGAAAATGCCGAGCGTGACAATCACCCCGACAATAAAGAGCGCATAGAATTGCACCGCTCCGGTCTGCAGTTTGCGGAGAACTCCGGCGGTCTTTTGCACTATCCAGCCAGTGCCATTAACCGCGCCGTCGATAATGCGTACATCGAACCACTGCTTGGCATCCGACCAAACGACTGTCAGCCAACCGGCGCCATCAACCGCGCCATCGACAATCTTCGTGTCGAAACTCCACAGGAATGTCCCAAGCGCCAGAATCGGCCGGACAATGATCAGATCATAGAGTTCGTCGAAATAGTACTTATTCCACAAAAGCGTGTGGAGCGGTTTGAAGCGAGCCGCTATGACATCGGCGGAAATCGCTTTCCTGTAATAAATCAGCCAAGCCAAACCGATTCCACTTACCGAAACGACTGTCGAGATCAACATGAGCAGATACTCCGGCTCGGCGTGATGCGGTTCGCCATGATACACAAACGATGAGAATCCATGCTCAAGCCACGGCATTGCCACCCACCCAGAGCCGATTGAGAGTACCGCGAGGAACAACCGCGGCGTGGTCATCACGCCGGGTGTTTCTTGGGCATGGTCGTACGTGTGCTGATTGCGTGGTGTTCCGAAAAACGTCAGGAAACAAAGCCGCCACATATAGAAGGCGGTCATAAACGCGATGGTCAGCGTCAGAACAAAGAAGACAGGGTGATGCAAGGTCGTCGCGACAATTTCGTCTTTCGACCAGAATCCCGAGAGCGGGAATATCCCGGCGATCGCCAGCGACGCAATCATGAAAGTGATTGCTGTCTTGGGTTGTTTCTTGCGAAGGCCGCCCATTTCCTGAATATCGTTGGTGTGGACCGCGTGGATTACCGAACCGGCGCCCAAGAACAAGAGTCCTTTGAAGAAGGCGTGGGTCATCAAATGCAGGGTGCCGGCAACATACCCAGCCGAATGCCCGCCACTGGCGGAGTCGTATCCATAAAGCCCAAGCGCCATGATCATATAGCCAAGTTGACTGACGGTCGAATAGGCCAGTATTCTCTTGATGTCATTTTGCACAAGACCAATGGAGGCGGCAATAAACGAGGTTATCACGCCAATCGTTGCGACTACCATCGAGGCATCGGTCGAGGTCACATAGAGCGGCATCGACCGCGCCACCAGATACACACCCGCGGCGACCATCGTCGCGGCATGAATGAGCGCCGATACCGGTGTGGGGCCTTCCATCGCATCCGGAAGCCACACATGCAACGGAAACTGCGCCGATTTTCCAACTGCCCCGCAGAAAATAAATATC
>JBGAWZ010000090.1:0-6285 GCA_044227335.1 Candidatus Zixiibacteriota bacterium
GTACACCGATGGTCGTATCTTTGTTTACAAAAGTCCCGGTGTAAAATCCGCTGTACCCTGTACCAGAAACGACTCCGGCCGACGGTCCTGAATTAAACGGCTTGAAGGCCTGCTCAGTGGTGAACTCTCCTTGCCAGAGTGCATTTGAGTAAATGTAGTTTGATCCGTTCTTACGAATGACAATCGGGCCGCCGTCGTAGGTGTAGACTTTGGCGCTCGTGTCGCAATCACCACCGAGCGCAACATAATCCATATTTGCAGCGCCCAGTCCGAGCCGACCGACATCGCCGTTATTGGAAACTACTAAGCGTGTGCATCCGGTCGAGACTGTGTCCCAGGTAAGTCCGACCAGTGTGTCAGCCACCAGGAAGTTCGCAATTGCAATCACCACCGAATCGCGCGGCGATTTGGCGTTGGACTTCATCCAGACATATCCGGTGAGCGCCACGATTGTTCCCGGAGTGCTAATTGTGCCGCTCTCGTTCAGATAAATGTCAAATGTCCCGGTGTTCGGTGAACCGGCCGGAACACTCAGCGAAGACACCGATGTCCCCAGCCAGTTGAATCCGGTAGCGGTTTGTTTTACCACGCCGATCGATGTAACATTCAGTGTCGCGTTTCCTTCGTTTGTCACGGTCACTGCAATTGTATCGGGCTTGCCATGCTTGGTCCAGAGCGGATACCCGATGACTTGCGGCGTGTAGATAATCTGCGCCGCTTGCACCGGCGCGACGCAAGCCAGCCGCACCCAACGGAGAGGATTGAGCGTGATTTTTCCATAGGTCGACTGCGAGCGCCAACCCGGCGCCGGCCAGTGGTCTTCGGTGTAGAACAGATGCAGGAAATGGTTGCCGCTATACGTCCCCGACGGTGTCGGGTCGACCAGATCGGTCCCCGGCCACTGCAGAGTAACCGGAATCGCGTTGGTATCGAATGTGGTGACATCCATGCCGTATCGCGACATCGTCGCCCGCGTGTCGTTCATGCAGACTCCTCCGAATCCGGCCGAGTCGCAGTCGGGAGTGTACGAGCGCGTCAGGTTGCGCGCCGCATCCCAGAGTGAGCCGTCCAGATCATTGGACACACACATAAATATCTCGCCGTTTGCGGCATACAATCGCTGAGTAAAACTGCTCGAACAATCGTCGATATTCGCCGGTGCGCCGGGGGTGGCGTCGTTGCCGAAATAATTCAGATACTGACTGAAGATGATATAGATCCGGTTGTCGCACTCGGAGAGTTCGACATACCCGATATACGACGAGGTCGGAGAGCCGAATCCGCACACCTCGGCGTTGGCATCAGAACCCCATTCGGCATTATGCACTTTAGAAATGAGGCTCGTGCGATTGGTCCAGTGGAAAAGCGACGATTGCAGGTCATCCCAGAAGTAGTTGGCGGTGTCGTACACATCTTTCGGAATCGGGCGGGCATACCAGACAATGTGCAAGAATCCCTGCAGATCATATAAGCACTTTACTTCAGTAAAGGCCGAATACGATTTGGCGTTGCGCGGGTACTGAGTCAGGTTGACCGGCGCATTCCAAGTAAGACCGACACTGTCCGATGTCCGGTACCAGATATCGACATCATTGCGTTGTTGATGTGACTCACCGGTCGGCGAATAGGCGACATACGCCACCGCTACTTTGGGCGACACGCGCGAGGCAGTGATCGTCGGGTTGACATTGAAGCGGCACGTATCGATGACCGTCGGGCCGACCCAGGTGCCACCGGCGCCAATTCCAACTTTGCGAAAATAGTTGACGGTGTTTTTCGAGAAAGCCGCTTCGGGCGAGCTGTAGAGCGTGTTGGCGCTTTCGGTCGCGACCACATGAGTGATGGTGTCGCCCGCCCATTCCTGAATCTCGATTCGCGGATGATGCAGGCGGTTGGTCTGGGTAAGAAATCCGGTCTTGTACTGAGTCTGATCGATCATTGAGCCGCTACCGAACGAACAGGAGAAAGCCGACGGTTGCCAATAGAAGTGGTTATCAAAAGCGCCGCCGATATTATCATCACCGGCCAGCACAACATTTCCGCGCGAGTTGACATCGATAGTCACCCATGACGCGCTGTCGATAGTCGATTGTACTTCGCATCCCGATTGCGCACCGCGCGGCCAGGTTGCCGTTATCGGATTGTACACATTGTATCCGTAGCGGGGTTTAGCGCTCGGCGACGGTACGTCGGTGTAGCCAAACTGGATGTATGGTTTTTCTCGCCACTCGATCATTCGTCCGCCACCTGGACGATACTGATCGTCCATGTAGGTATTATCGACCACCACACCCGGCGAAGTAGCCGGTGACATCGGACTGACGACACCGAGCGATATCCGCTGGGAGGCGCCGCTCGTCTCTATCTTGGCATACTCGCCGTTGATATCCTCAAAGCCGACTCGCTGAGTACGGACCTTGGGAATATTGTAGTCGAGTATTCGCCCGGTCACCGGACTAATCCGCGGCGCCGGCTGATCATACGGCGAGCGGGCTGTCGCGCTGAGCGCCACAAGCGCGGTCAAACTTAGAAATGTTGTGAAGGCTTTTAGCAAGGGTTTCATGTTCTCCCTCTTTCCCGAGTCTATTTGTCTTTTTGTCGACCGATTCAGAAGAGAACCAATCGAATCAATACCAGGCTTGTTGTACTTTGTATGGACGATCGATCGTCTTCCGCGTTGCGTGTGTAATGATCGCGGAAGACTGTTCAAATGTAATCGTTAATCGGCCTTCTGTCAATGAAATAAGTGTATGTTGTCCATGACATTGGCGTGACAAACGTCCAAAGGCGTACTTATGAGTACACAAAAGAAAAACCTCAACTATGAGCCGCCCATGTACGATATTGTCCATATACGGTCTTTATTCAGTAAATTACGCAACCGCTGTGGCGCGTGATGAGGAGAAGTAGATAAGATGAACTCGAAACGTCAGTTCTTTGTCATCGGGATCTCAGTGATTGCCATCGTCGGCGCCGTGTCTTTTGGTTGCAAGACCCAAATCACCAATCCCGCGCCGGACAAGCCGATAGTTCCATATCATGCTATTGGCTGGACTGTCGTCGATTCGAGCAATTTCCACGGCCTGTACGTTAAGCAAAATGGTTTCCTCAGTTGTTCTGAGTGTCATGGCATCGCCAGTTATGGGGGAAGTTCGGGCATCTCCTGTTTGAATTGCCACAATCTCACAATTGTTGGTTGCACCGGGTGTCATGGCGGTAAAGACAACGCCAGCGGCGCGCCGCCCTACAGCATCCATCATGATTCGCTGACGACTGACCTGGGAGTCGGCGCACATTCGGCGCATCTGACAGGCAAAACATTCAGTGACGGCTTCTCGTGCCAGACTTGTCACAAAGTCCCGATTGCTATCGCCGACATGGGACATTTTGGGGACGATTCTATCGCCGAGGTTACATTCTCAGATATCAGCGGCGCATCGTCAACCTGGACCCGCGCCACAGCGACCTGTGCCCAAACATACTGCCATGGCAACTTCACCGGTGGCGACGCCACCACCAAACAGATCTGGAACGCGCCCGGATCAATAGCGTGCGGGTCGTGCCACGACGATGGCACTAATCCGGCGATGTTAGCGTGGAAGCATGAGTTTCATATCATCGAGGGCGGCCTGCAATGCGCCGACTGCCATGCCACCGTTGTTGATACCGGCAAGCAGATCATCGGAAAAGCTCTGCACGTGAACGGACAAGTCGAATTCGCCATCCGCGATTCCTCGCTCTGCGCCTCCTGCCACAGCGGCAACGGCTCAGGATGTACCAGTTGCCACGGCGGGATCGATAACCAAACCGGCGCTCCACCGAAAGGATTGCGCGGCGAAACCGCCACAACTCAGCGTGCCGTTGGCGCTCACACTTCCCATGTGGACGGTAATTCACTGACCGACGGTATCCTGTGCTCTGATTGCCACAAGTTTCCGACAAGTTTCACTGCGCCCGGACATTTGGGCTCCGACTCAATCGCGGAAATGACCTTCAGTGCGCTTGCCGGCGGATCATCAAATTGGAATCGTACCAGTAATACGTGCACCAATACCTATTGCCACGGCAACTTCTCCGGCGGAAAACTATCAAACGCACCAATCTGGACCAACAGCAATCAGGCGGCATGCGGCTCATGTCACGATGTCGGTTCCGATGCCGCCTCGCTTGGCTGGAAACACGACTACCATGTCAACGGAGTTGGGCTTTACTGCAATGAATGTCATGCCAGTGTGGTGGGAGCAGGGCCGTTTATCGTCGGGCCGTCGCTTCACGTCAACGGCGTTGTTGATACCATCACCCGCGACACGCTCGTATGCAATGTCTGCCACAAAGCAGGCGGCATGACCTGCACTGCCTGCCACGGCGGCATCGACAATCAGACCGGCGCGCCGCCGAAGGGATTACGAGGCGAAACGGCGACCAACCAACGCGCGGTCGGCGCACACTCGGTTCACCTGAGCGGCAACACAAATTCAAACGGATTCGCTTGCACAGAATGTCACATACTTCCCGCAAGTGTCGCGAGTCCCGGCCATTTCGATCCTGACTCGATTGCCGAGATGGCGTGGGGGCCGATCACCGGCAACGCAACTGTCTGGACTCGCACGACTAACCGGTGCGCCAACTCATACTTCCACGGAAATTTCTTATGCGGCAAGACCGCCAATGCGCCGCTCTGGACCGGAAGTAATCAAGCGGCGTGCGGGTCGTGCCACGATGTCGGCAGCAACCCGAGTCAATTGGGTGGACGTCACGACAAGCATGTCTCCGGCGAGAACATTGCGTGTTACCGTTGCCACAATGCGACGGTGAACTCGTCGAACACCATCACGGGCAAAGCGGTGCACATCAACCGCCAGAACACCGTGCAATTTTCAGCCGGCGGCAGTTACACCAACGGTCGATGCTCCTCGATCGGTTGCCACGGCGCCGAACAATGGTGACCGAGAACGCTGTGTGCGCGGCGGGCTGACTGTCTGCCAGAAAATTCAACGTGGTGTCGGGCGTCCCCGCCTGACACATTTCGCATAGGCAAACGTAGGGCGGGAGCCCCGCGCTCCCGCCATCATCTCACGAACATCGTCGAAAGCACGCCAGGAGCACAGGGCTCCTGCCCTGCTCCTACATGCAGTACGCCGGTCGCGTAAAACTTATATAGAGATAATCTATCAGAGCGGAAATATCGGCGATATCAATCCCGCGGCCAATGTCGCCATCAATGTTAGCCGACTCCATGCAAAGGGGAGGAGTGAATGAAATGTAGAGGAAATCAAGGAGCGCGGCCAGGTCGGCAATATCCACCCCTTTGCTTGGGTCGCCGTCAATATTTCCAGTGCGACCATCAATGCTGTGAGAAAAGCAACATGGAGGAAGGCCGCATCCTGTGACTCTCACGTGATTGTTATACCATTTGAACGCTTTGTCATACGCCGCGCTAAGACTGGATTCTGTTCCAATCTTCTCGGTGATTAACGCGGTGTACACCGTCACCGTGTCGTAGATGGAAAAATTGCGGTTGTGATAGTAGGTGTACAAGCCACGCGAATCTACTCGGCCGGATTGAGCGGCAAGCCCTGTATTCCCCATCAGATTCCAAAAAAACTTGCCTTCGGCGCTCATAGGCAGTGTGTCGTAGTTGTTTAGAGTGTCATTCCGGAATGTCAGCGCACTGTAAAAGTCTTTGTTGTTCACACAATTATCAGCGTAGTATTCGAGCTTCGTATACTTCCCCAGCAAGAACGTCGCGGCGTAACGGGCGGAGTCCCGCTGAACGCCACAGTCGGGGACAGTACCGGTATCGGTGCCGCGTTGATACACGGTCTTGGTGCCGAGAATTTTGCTGGTGTTGATACGCACCGAATCCGAGGGTACATCCCAATCGATCTGTTCGCCGACAGTCACATGGTTTACCGACGAGGCCTTCATATTGAAATACTGCTTTTTCACTATGATAAAATTGCATGAATCGCCGGAAGTCGGGGCGTAGTAGGTTGCTTGCACACCGATGGTCGTGTCTCGATTGACAAATGTGCCGGTGCGATACCCGTCGTATCCTACTCCAGTAAACTTGCCGGCGCCATTGCTGACCACCGGCTTGAATGATTCGTCGGTCGTCATTCCATCTTGATACAGTTGATTCGACCAACTGTAGACCGAACCGGGAACAATCTCGCGGTTGACCACGGGGCCGCCGTCGAACAGGTAGACCTCGGCGTGTGACTGCCCGGCCGAATCACATTCGGCTCCCAAACCAACGTAATCCATATTGACCCGACCGATACC
>JBGAWZ010000091.1:0-9853 GCA_044227335.1 Candidatus Zixiibacteriota bacterium
CGTATATCAAAACCGCAAAGATTGAAATCGGGTATGTCGATACGACCCGGTACGCCTATGCGACAGTCATGCTCGACTCTCTGTTCTTGTACTATGGGCCGTACGCCGAAGGGTATTACTGGATCGCGAAGATGCAGATCGACATCAACGAAAAAAACGGCGATCTGAAGAAGAAGCTTCCGTATATCACCAAAGCGATGGCCTATCTCGATTCGCTTCACATGGTCTGCGCCGACAAAAATGCCAAGCCAAATAACAAGAAAGGGTGCGACAAGTTTGTAGGGGAGCTCGACTCGATCAAGGTATACTATTGGCGCACGTTTTATAACAACGGTGTCGATCAGCTCAAACAGATTACCGAACAATCAGACAATCTGAAGACCGAAACCGATTCGGCCATAAGACTTGAGTCGTACAAGATCATCAAGCAGAACACCGACTCGTGTCTTGATAACATGAATCTGGCGATCGCGATCGACCCGGGCGACTCCCGGGCATACATAGGAATTGCCAACGCGTATGAAAAGCAGGATTCGATAGCGCGGTCGACCGAATGGTTGATGAAAGGACTGGAGCGCGCGAAAGTGCCCGAAGAGCGGTTGCCGCTCGTTCAGCAACTTGCGGTCAGCGCCGGAACGGCGGGAAATTACTGCGACGCCGCCAAATACTTTGGGCAATGGGTGGAACTCATTGCCAAGGACAGTACGGCCGTGGAGACGATGTCCAATCTCGCGATATGTTTGAACGGGTGCGGGATGTACGACTCTGCTTTGGTGGTACAGCAGGAGATTCTCGGACTCAAGCCCGGAACTCCCACGGCATTGACCGGAATTGGGAAGTACTACAGCGAAATCGCCAACTGGGCTAGCGACTCATCCAAAGCCCACGAGGAAGCCAAAGACTCCGTTGGCGCCAAGAAATGGCTCAATATCCGCACCCAGCGATTAGATTCGGCCAAAGGATATTTCAAGCAGGTGTTTGAAATGCACCCCGACAGCGTGACCGTGGCCGAACACTACGGCCTCATTTGCGCTTCGCGAGGCGATTATGCCAATGCAGTTGTGGCGTTTGAGCGGATTACGAAGTTGGATCCGTCGAATGCCGACGCCTGGGCCAGTCTGGGTGATTGCTATTTTTATATGAAGCGGTTCAAGGATGCCATCGGGCCGTATGAGAAAGTTGTCGAGGCCCAGCCGGACAACAAAGCAGTCATGCAACAGCTCAGGTATCTCTATCACGAACAGAATATGAGTGCAAAAGAAGCGGCCATCGATGCCCGCCTGAAAAATCTGTAACGATTTGTAAGATATGATCCCTAAGGGCTGGCACTGTGCCGGCCCTTTTTGTTTCTTACCGCTGTGAGCCGGTCCAATAGATATGTTCAAGTGGCGATAAGTGGGGCATTCTGCCGTACTTTCACGTACGCCGCGCCTGATGATCTGGGACCACTCACACCGGGCCAGCGCCTGCTGGTGCCGTTCGGTCGTCGCTCGCAGATTGGATTCTATATGGGTCCGGCGGAGCCGCCGAGCGGTGTGCACATTAAGCCAATCAGCAAAGTTGTCGATGCTATCAGCCTGATTCCTGCCGATCTTTTCAAACTGTCGGAGTGGATGGCGCACTATTACATAGCGAATCCGGCTGACTGCTTGGCACTCGCTCTGCCTGCGACAATTCGAAGCCGCTCCGGTGCGAAGATTGTCTGGGGGACCGATCTTGAAAAAGTCCCGGAAAATCTACGGGAAATATCCAGGCCAGGCAAAAAAGTCCGGCCGGATGAACTGGTACGTCTCAAATCGAGAACTTCCATAGCGCAGTTAATTGAAAAGGGAATTGTCGTCGAGGTCTGGCCGGCGGCAGAGACGAAAGAGCGAGACGCGATTGCCGGATATCGACTGGTCCAATCCGAACCGGAGCAGTGGCGACAGTTCTTTCAAAAGCGAAAGGTCAAGGCCGAGCCGTTTGAGGGAATACGCAAGCGAGCCGAACTTTTGGCGCTCAGTTGGACTGGACACTTGATTGTCGCCGCTGTCAAGGCCGGTCTCATCGCACCGGTGGTGGCAAATTCGGATCGGTCACTGGAGCTTATTCCGTCTCGCAATGAGGTGCGCACGCACGCCCTGACAACGGCACAACAGCTGGCAGTGGACAAGGTCGCCGGCGCACTTGGCATCGGCTCAAAGACATTTTTGCTTCACGGAATTACTGGCTCGGGGAAAACACTGGTCTATTGCCACATCGTTGACCGTGTGCTCGCGGCCGGGAAAACCGCTCTGATCCTCACTCCCGAAATCGCACTGGCCGGTTCGATGCTCGGATATTTGCGCGGATATTTCGGCGATCAAATAGCCATCATGCATTCGGCGATGAGTGAGCGGTCGCGGCTGGCGACATGGGAATCGATAAGAAGCGGCAAGTGCCGCGTAGTCGTTGGACCGCGCTCGGCGCTCTTTGCGCCGCTGGCAAATCTGGGGATTATCATTGTCGATGAGGAGCATGACGGTTCTTACAAACAGGATGATCCGTCGCCGCGCTTCCACGGTCGCGATTGCGCGATCATGCGCGGGCAGATCGCCGGGGTGCCGGTACTGCTCGGCTCGGCGTCGCCGTCGGTTGAGTCGTACCATCAGGCGACATCCGGCAAATACACTCTCCTTGAACTGACCGAGCGACCGGCGGGCGCACGTCTGCCAATGGTACGGGTTGTCGATCTGCGCGAGGATCGACTGGGTGGTGATCTGTCGTTTATGTCGTACTCGCTCAAGAAAGAGGTCGAGTCGCGGCTTGCGCAAAGCGATCAAGTGATTCTGTTTTTGAATCGTCGCGGATATGCCTCGCAACTGAAATGCGGGTCGTGTGGCCATGTCCCGATCTGTCCCTCATGCGAGATACACATGACCTACCACAAAGCGGGCGGAGGGCGACTTGCTTGTCACTACTGCGGGATGGTGCGTCGCGACTATGTAGTCTGCGAGAAGTGCGGAGGGCACAAGTTTCTATATATGGGGGCCGGGACGCAGAAACTGGAAGAGTCAATCGGCCGGATGTTTGAGAAGGGGAGGCCGCTCCGATTTGATTCCGACGCCGCGACCGGCGAATTCGGCGCACAGACTATTCTTTCGGACTTTGCACGCGGGGATTACAATCTGCTTCTCGGAACACAGATGGTGACCAAGGGGCTGGATTTGCCAAGAGTCTCGTTAGTCGGCGTTTTATCGGCCGACGCCGGCATGGACCTGCCGGATTTTCGCGCCTCGGAGAAGACATTTGCGCGCTTGTTGCAGGTGGCGGGAAGGTCGGGGCGCACAGAGCGGCCGGGGGAAGTGATCATTCAGACATTTGATCCTGAAAACCCGATCGTCACACTCGCGGCGCGACAGGACTACAAGGGATTTTTCGAGCGGGAGATCGGTATGAGGCGCGATCACCAGTTTCCGCCGTTCAGCCGGCTTGTCAATATCGAGTTTTCAGGCAAGCACGAAGCGCAGGTGGCGCGGGAGATTTCAGAATTCCGCAGTCGACTTGAAAAACGACTCGCAACACGAAAATTGCCGGTTGAGATACTTGGTCCCGCGCCGTGTCCACATGCGTTTGTGAAGGGCGTCCGTTCGGGGTATCGTCAGCGGTGAAAGTCCGGATCGATGTTGACCCGGTTGATGTGATGTAAAAAAAAGCCGCGCTGGCGCGCGGCTTTTGTCTTCGATTGACTCGTGAAAACGCTGCGCACGGAAACGTACGCCACGCACACAATCAAATCTACTTCTTGTCGTCTTTCTTTCCTTTGTCGCCCGCTGGAGCGGCTTTGGCTCCGGCAGGTGCACCGGCGGCTGGCTTGGCACCAGCGGCGGCAGGAGCGGCGCCCTCTTTGGCGGCGCCTTCAGCGGCGGCACCTTCGGCAGGTACACCCTCGGCGCCTTCAACAGCGGCGGCGGGAGTCTCAACCTTGATGATTGTCGGCGCGGTAATCACAACGACCGTACGAGTCGGTTCGCCGAGAATGGTCGCGTTGGCGATCTTGATGGCGCTGACGTGGATCGAGTCGCCGATACCCAGCTCGGTGACATCGACTTCGACTTTCTCGGGAATGTCGGTCGGGAGACACGAGATTTCCAACTCGCGCATAACCACCTGCATGATGCCGCCTTCGCTTTTCACACCCTTGGACACGCCGGTAAACTGGACCGGGACAGAAATGTGAATCGGGCGATTCATCGAGATGGCATGGAAATCCAGATGAAGCACTTTGTTGGAAACCGGATCGCGCTGGATCTCGCGCAAGATGACTTTGTTCTGTTTGCCGTTCACATCGATTGTGAACAGGGCGCTTTGTCCGCCGGCCTGTTTCATGGCGGTGCGGAAAGCGCGTTCTTCAACCGCCAGCGAGGTCGGCTCAGTCTCCGGGCCGTACATCACTGCCGGTATTTTGCCGCCGAAGCGAAGCTGATGGGCCGGGCCTTTGCCCTTGCCCTCTCGCGGTTGGGCGGCGAGCGAAATGTCTTTCATGGTCGGTGTCTATCCTCCGTTACGTAATTATTGTCTTTTCACATTTCTTTGACCGGCGCACTCTCTTCAAACAGAGACGACACCGACTGTTCTTCAAAGATCCGTTTGATCGCTTCGCCTATCAGCTCCGAGCAGGTAAGAACTTCAAACTTGCCCGAGAGTTTTTTATTGGACTGATCAATCGAATCGCAAATGACAAATTTCTTAATGGGTGAGTTTTCGATTTTTTCGAGGGCGGCGCCCGAAAGCACGCCGTGGGTGCAGGCCGCGTAGATATCTCTCGCACCGCGTTCACGACAGAACTGGGCGGCCTGGCAGATTGATCCGCCGGTGTCGACCATGTCGTCGCGAAGAAGAACAGTTTTGCCTTCCACGTCGCCGATCAAATTCATCACCTCGCTGACATTCGGGCGGGCGCGGCGTTTGTCGACTATGGCAAGTTCGCCGCCGAGCGCACTGGCGGTTGAGCGGGCGAGTTTGAGCGAGCCAACATCGGGGCAAACCACCACCAGATTCGGCAGATTCATTTTGCGGAAGAAGTCATTGAATACGCCGGCCGAATAGAGGTGGTCGTGCGGCAGATCAAAAAAGCCCTGAATCTGGCTGGCGTGAAGGTCCATGGTCATAATGCGATCAGCGCCGGCGGTGGTGATCAAGTTTGCCACCAGCTTGGCGGTGATCGGAACGCGCGGTCGGTCTTTGCGATCCTGACGGGCGTAGCCGTAGTAGGGAATGACTGCCGTGATACGCATCGCCGAGGCACGACGAGCGGCCTCGATCAGCATCAGCAGTTCCATCAGGTTTTCCGCCGGCGGATTGGTCGACTGAATAATGAACAAGTCGGCGCCGCGGACATTTTCGTTGATTTGGACAAAGACCTCGGCGTCGGAGAAACGGGTGACTGTGCAGTCGGTTTGTTTCTCGCCCACATATGCGGCAATTTTGGAGGCCAACTGCGGGTTGGCGTTGCCGGTGATCAATCGAATGTCGCTACGTATAATCATAAATCGTCAGTTTCTCTCAGTCAATCTGAGTGCGTCGTCGGAGCCGTCACGCGAAGTCCTGGTCCGGATTCAAATCTCAATTTCCTCCGAGTGCACGCCACTCTCCATTTCAATCGGCGTCGACTGGGCGTAAGCGGCGAAGCCCATGGTCCAGCCATTGCTTTCAAAACCGTTCGAATGCACGCCACTTCACGTTTCAACATGCGTCGTCAGAGCCAACACGCGAAGCCCATAGTCCAGACAAAGTCTGGCTGGGGCGCCAGGATTCGAACCTGGGATTGCCAGCTCCAAAGGCTGGTGTCTTACCACTTGACGACGCCCCAACATCTTCAGTCCTGCGTCGCGTGCGCCTTGAGCTCCTTTTCGTAGGCCTCGAGCACCCGGCGCTCCAGATCGGCGCGCATGTCCTTGTTGACCGGGTGGGCGACATCCTGGTGGGTGCCGTCGGGCCGTTTTCGCGAGGGCATCGAGACAAAGTAGCCGCTGGTGCCCTGAATAATCTTGAGTCCGCGAACGACAAACGCGTTGTCGAATGTGACGTTCGCAAAACCCTTGAGCTTGTCCTCATTTCTGAGGGTCACTCTAATCTCGGTGATCTCCACGGTTGCCTCCCCGGCAGTAGTGTTACGAACCCGAGAACACGATCGGCCGCACGGTGTGAATGCGCCAGCCGCGTTCGTTGCCAATGGCATCTATCCCGGCCGGGGGCGGGTCAGCAAATAGCCCGACGACCGCCGGGCCTGATCCGCTCATCCTGGCAAGGAGAGCGCCATATCTCAAAAGCTCATCCTTAATGCTCACCAATTCAGGGAAGAATTGAGGATGGATTTTCTCAAAATCGTTACCGGTGAGCTTTAGTTGCAAAACCAGCTCACTGGCCGACTGGCAAGAGGTTAACATAAACGGCGGCTTTGGGTTTGTCAAGCCGCGTTCGGACAGGGCGCGGTAGGCAGAGGCGGTCGATTCCTTGGTTCCGGCGGTGATCAGGACGACCCAATAGTCGGTGGGAAGTTGGACGGGAGCGCAGGTTTCTCCGCGACCGGTGACGATGGCCTGGCCGCTTGAGAAAAAGAATGGGATATCCGACCCGATCGAGAGGCCGACTTCGATCATAAGATTTTGCGGCATATTAAGTTCAAAAAGGTCGTTCAGGGCGAGAATGGTCGCGGCGGCATCGGATGACCCGCCGCCAAGCCCGGCGGCGGTGGGGATGTTTTTTTCGAGGGTGACAGTCACTCCGCCAAGGTCGGGCCGGGATTTTTGAACTGCGCGGTACGCCTTGGCGATCAGGTTGTCGGGGCCGCAGTCGAGGTCGGTAATTTCGCCGTTGGGGGAGAGTACAATCTGGATGCCGGGGATCGTGGATTTGGTGAAAGTCAGCCGGTCGAAGAGGGAGACGGCCTGAAAGAGGGAGTTGATGTTGTGGTAGCTATCGGGACGCTTGCCCAACACTTCCAGAAAGAGATTGACCTTGGCCGGCGCACCAACGACCAGTGAATCTGTGGAGAGGCGTTTTGAGAACATGGCGGGATGATAATAGGGTAGAGGTGTGAAAGAAACAGTGTGATGTTGTCATGCCCGCCGAAGAGCGGGCAACGGAAAAGAGCCCAGCCTGAAGGTCGGGTTACCAAGGCCAAGAGCAAGAATGACGAGTCGTGGCCGGGTTACCGGTTTGCGTACAACGAACAGCGTCCCCACGACGCTCTAGGCGGTTCGCCACCGGTGACCCTCCGAGAGCAGCAAACCGTCAAAAACTCCACTTATGAATTGTCTACTTGACAAGGAAGCTTACGGGACCCGCTCAGCGTGTCAATCGATAGCAATGTGTCATCTTAGTGAATTTAATTATTCATGAGTTGCCAATGATATCGATACAGATCCGGGAATCCTTCCGGCGGAATAAGGGCGGTATTGTACACTAGGTAGTCGTTACTTCTCTTATCGTAGTGAACCGATACCCATACGAACCCACCGCCAAAGGTGGTTCCTTTCCTTCGTTGTACTTTGTCGGCCACAAGAGGGTGATAGGCTGAGTCTATGTGATTGACAAAGTCCACCACAGAGGCTTTGTCGAGCTTCTCATACTCAACGTCGATGGGATCACACATCATCCAGAAGCTCCTGTGACCCTCATTCGGCAACAGAGGATTTCTCCACTTCGCAAACCAATAATCGGCTCCACTTCTGAAAACCGCATAAGCCTTGAAGTCTCTTCTGACGTCAGCAAAGTACTCCAACGAGAAGATTTGCTCGGTCATGCCCTTTTGAGTGTATACCGTTTCCCAAAATGCGTAGGAAAGTGTATAGACGCGAATTGGATATCTCCTGACTCCCTTAAGTGCCAGATCATTCATCTCTTTATGCCTATCCAATATTGTATTTCTCTCGTGCCACACGGAGTCAATATCAATGGAATACTCGCGGAGCTCTAGGGTGTCGACTGCTTTGAGTAGACAACTATCGCCGACCGCTAAACAGAACACAGTTGCAATTGCACCGAACACTTGGAACTACTCCTTTCTAAACGATTCTCTTCAAGTGATTTCACTATTATGCCGGTAACCCACCGGCCGTCAATGCAATTTCTCTCGGCCCTGGTAACCCACCATTTATGGTGGGGTCTTCTAACTATATTACTTTTGCTCCGCCCAGTCAATCAGGAGGACGAGGAGAGATTGCTTCGCCGCGTCCTTCGACAAGCTCAGGATGACGCGTCTCGCAATGACGTAGCCTTAGACTGTTGATGACAAAGATGTCGGTGATCTCGAAATCTAAACCCAACTCAAGCGTTGGGGCGCCAATCAAGTTACTAATCCCCTGCCGTCCAACCTAGTCCAATGACTCCACACGGGCGCGCATTTTCTTGTCTCTGGTGCCAACTCATCTTATCTTCCCCGCGAGAAATATTTCACAAGCTGTGGCTCGGAGGTCATCAATGGATCCGTTTGGCGCGATATCAGAACTGAAAACCAAAAGCAGATCTTTCAAATATCACAGATTGCAGGCGCTGGCCAAGCATGGTCAGATCGATAAACTCCCGTATTCGATCAAGGTGATGCTCGAAGCAGTATTGCGGTCAGTTGACAGCAAAGTTGTCACCGAGCAGGATGTCATCAAAGCGGCGGAGTACAATCCGAAAAAGGTCGGCGAGATCGAAATTCCATTCAAACCGGCGCGGGTGATCCTTCAGGATTTTACGGGAGTGCCTGCCGTAGTTGATCTGGCGGCGCTACGCTCGGCAATGAAACGCCTGGGTGGCGATCCGAAGAAAATCAATCCGCTCATACCGGTTGATCTGGTGATCGACCACTCGGTGCAGGTCGATGCCTACGCCACCGATGACTCCCTCGCGCAGAATATGCAACTGGAGTTCGAGCGGAACCGTGAGCGGTACGAATTCCTGCATTGGGGGAAGAATGCGTTCAATAATTTTCGCGTCGTGCCGCCAGCGACTGGAATTGTTCACCAAGTCAATCTTGAGTATCTGGCGAAAGTAGTGTGGGTGACTAATGGCGTTGCCATGCCGGACACTGTTCTCGGCACCGATTCACACACGACCATGATAAACGGCCTCGGTGTCGTTGGTTGGGGTGTAGGTGGAATCGAAGCCGAGGCGGTCATGCTCGGCCAACCGCTTTTCATGCTGATGCCGGAAGTTATCGGGTTCAAGATGACGGGCCGACTACCCGAAGGCGCGACCGGCACTGATCTGGTGTTGACGGTCACACAGATGCTTCGCAAGAAAGGGGTCGTAAACAGGTTTGTTGAATTCTGCGGCTCGGCCCTTGATGAACTGACTCTTCCGGTAAAAGCAATGGTTGCCAATATGGCGCCGGAGTATGGCGCGACGATCGGGTATTTCCCGGTCGATCAGTCGACCATGGACTATCTGAAAATGACCGGTCGATCTGAAGATGAACTTGATCTGGTCGAACGGTACACCAAAGAACAGGGCCTTTTCCGCAGTAAGGGATCGACCGCACCGGAGTTCACTGATCTGATCGAATTGGATCTCGCCGCAGTTGTGCCATCAGTCGCCGGACCGAAACGTCCACAGGATCGAGTGACGCTCGATAATGTCAAACAAGACTTCTGTGAATCGCTGACTAAGCCGATAAAAGAGCGCGGGTTTGAATTGCCGTCAAGTGAACTTCGCGCCACCGGCACGATCAATAACGGATACAAAGCGGATATTCACCACGGCGCGGTGGTGCTCGCGGCGATCACCTCGTGCACGAATACTTCCGATCCGTATGTTCTGGTCGCGGCGGGATTGTTGGCCAAGAAAGCAGTCGAGCGGGGACTCAAAGTAAAGCCGTATGTGAAAACCTCGCTGGCGCCGGGAT